>JBKJSI010000821.1:0-13624 GCA_046595915.1 Pirellulaceae bacterium | reverse complement strand
GCCGTTTGGTCGCGGATGCGACTCCGAAGGCGGATCGGGACTATGTCCGACCGTCGGATGAGGCGGACGAGTTGGTTGCGCCTGCCCCTACGAGCTTGATGCCGATCCCGAACATGTTCCAAAGTCGGCAGCCAAGTCGGTCGCGATTGGGGGATGAAGATTGGGATTCTGCCTCGGGAACGGAAGAAACTCGACAGGAAAAGCCCTCTTGGTTTGGTAGAATAGATTCCTGGCTTCGCGACGGGATGTAAAGATTTGTCAGAGTTAGATGTACGGGTATCCAAGAGCCCGTGTTATGAAAACAAACGGATTCAACTTACTCAAATAGAGTAGGTTATGAGCCGTTTGTTTTCAAAACACAGCCACACGTTCTAAGTACAAGCTGTAACATTACACAAGTCGCGTTGATTTTGCCTCCCATTATCCCGATTCGGATGTTGCCGCGTCCCGATGCTTAAAGCGCTGGAAATCGTTGGCTTCAAGAGTTTCGCGGATCGCACGCGATTTGACTTTCCGCCGGGCATTACGGTCATTGTCGGACCGAATGGGTCGGGCAAGTCGAATGTCGTTGACGCGATCAAGTGGGTGCTGGGAGAGCAGAGCGCCCGGAGCTTGCGCGGCAAGGATATGTCGGATGTGATCTTCAAGGGATCTTCGACGGCGGGCCGCAAGCCGCTGAATACGGCTGAAGCGACGATTGTCATCGATAACTCGGATGGCCGGTTTGGGCTCGATGCGCCTGAGGTGCATGTCACGCGGCGAGTTTATCGCTCGGGTGAGGGGGAGTATCTGATCAATGGTCAGGCATGCCGGCTGAAGGATGTGAAGGATCTTTTTCGCGGGACGGGGGTTGGGGCGGATGCTTATAGTTTGATCGAACAGGGGAAGGTCGATCAGCTGTTGCAGGCTTCGCCGAAGGAGCGACGGGCGATTTTTGAGGAAGCGGCGGGGGTTAGCCGGTTCAAAGCGAAAAAGATCGAGGCTCTGCGAAGGCTGGAGCGCGTTGATCAGAATTTGATTCGACTTGGCGACATTGTTGAGGAAGTTGAAGGGCGACTCAAATCGGTACGAGCGCAGGCTGCGAAGGCGAAACGGTATCGCGAGGCGGCGACGCGGTTGCAAGAACTGCGGACGCAAGTTGGCCTCGTCGATTGGCGAAAGCTGGGCGACTCGCTGACGGAGCTTGAGGCGAGACTGGCGGGGTTTGCTAAGGCGCAGGTCAGTACACAGTCTCGGTGCGATACGCTGGAGAAACAATCGCGCGAGCGAGACCAGCTGGTTGAGGAGCTGGTGCGGCAGATTCAAGTTGAGGAAGCGCGGCTATCGAAGGCGCGGGAGCAGATTGCAGCGCAAGAGGCGGGGGCTGAGAGTGATCGGGCGAGGCTCGCGGAGCTTGAGAGTGCGCTGGGGCAAGTGCGCGGGCAGTTGGTGGGGCTTGTTTCGCGGGCGGGACAAATTCGCCAGACGTTGTTGCAAGTTGCGGCCGATTTGGTGGAGGCGCGGGAAGCTGAGCAAGCTCAGGGGAATGAAGTTTCTTCACGGGAAACGATGCTTCAAGTGGCGGCGGCGGAGTTGCTGACCCAAAAACAGACGAGCGAGCGGAACCGGGCGGAATATGTCGATCTGATGCGGCAATCGGCGGTGCTGGGACAGACGCTTTCGGCGGCGGAGTCTGCGCTGGAATTGGCTCAGCAGGCGGAGGCGCGGTGCAATCAGCGGATCGCTGAAATTGATCTGGTGGAAGCGGAGGAACTGCGCGAGTTACAGGCGGCGCTCAGGGCGGAAGAATCGCTGGCTTCGCAGTTGTCGACGGTTGCCGCGAAGCTGGATGAGACGCGAAAAATTCTGGGAAAGCGGCGCGAGGATGCGGCTCAACTTTATGCCGATCATTCGATGTTGCGTGGGAAGCATGCGGCGGTGAGTGAGCGGCGGCTGGTGCTGGAGGAACTGGAAAAGAATTTGGAGGGGCTGGGCGCAGGCGTGAAGGAGGTACTGGCGGCGGCGCGATCGGACCAGGATTCGCCGTTTCACAATGTTCGCGGGTTGATGGCGGAGTTGATTCAAGTTGACGTCGATATTGCGCCGCTGGTCGACATTGCGCTGGGAGAGGCGGCGCAGTATGTGGTTTTGCAGAGTACGGATGTCATCGAGAAGCTCAAAGCGGGATCGCTGCTGACTTCGGGTCGAGTGGGATTTGTTCATTTAGATGGCCTGACGCTCGACGAGGAATTGCCAGATTTGTCGGGCGAGACGGGTGTTGTGGAGCGGATGGATCGCCTCGTGGAAACGAGCGAGGAAGAGGCGCCGCTGGCGCGGGCTTATTTGGGGCGCACGTGGCTTGTGGAGTCGTTGGCGGATGCACTGCGGGTGAAGGGGGCACGCGCTGGCGACTTTCGATGTGTGACGAGAGCGGGCGAGTTGGTTGATTCGCGGGGCGCGATTGTTGTAGGGCCGAAGACTTCGGCAGTGGGACTCGTCTCGCGACGAAGTGAATTGCGTGAGCTGCGCATTCAGATTGTGCAGCTGGCGGAAGAGATGGAATCGACGCATCGGCGGATTGCGGCGCTCGAGTCGGAAATTGGCGAAGCAGAGCTGGGCGCGCGGACTTTATCGGCGGAAGTGGAGACGGCGCAGGCTGACTTGGGGGACAAGCGGCTGCTTTCGCGGTCGCTGCAGGAGCGACGTAAGCAGACCAAGATGAATCGCGTGGCGGTGGAGCAGGAGCTTGGTCGGTCGCGGGAACAGCAAGAGACCTCGCAAAAGACGGTCGAGCAGAGTTCGCACAAGCTGCAGGAGACGACTTCGCGGCTCGTGGTGCTGGAGCAGCATTTGCGCGATGACGATCTGGCTATTGCGGCATCGGAAACGAAGCGGAGTGAGTTGAGCGCAGAGCTGACGCGGATGCAGGTGGAGCTTGCCAAAAGCCAGCAGCGAGTGGGAACCCTCGAGAGCCGGCGAACGCAGGCGCAAGAAGAGCAGCTAGAGCGAGAAGCGACGTTACGCGCTGCTGAGGAAGAGATCACGGCGATTTTGCGGCGCTGTGTGGAGTTATCGAGCAGTGTTCTTTCGGCAACGAGTCAGTTGGCGCTGCTGTATGTCTCCAAAGAGGAAGCAACGCTGGTTATTGAAGAGTTATTTGCGCAGCGGAATGAGTTGCTTTCGCAGCGGGGGCGGATTGTTGATGAGTTGACGGGAGTGCGTAAGGAATTGCGATACCTGGGCGAGCAGGATCGGGACGCGCGGCTCGCGGCGAATGAAGTGCGCAATCAGCGAGAGCATTTGGCGCAGCGGATGCGCGAAGATTATCAGCTTGATTTGGAGGCGCTAACGCATGATGAGGCCAACCAGGAGATCAGTGAGCTAGAAGCCGAGCAGCGGGCGAGTGTTGAAGAAGAGATCGGCGTTTTGCGGAAGCGGATCAATTCACTGGGGGCTGTGAATGTTGAGGCGCTAGAGGAACTCGATGCGCTGGAGCAACGATTTACTAGTCTTTCGACGCAGCACAAAGACCTTACGGAAGGGAAGCAAGCGCTCGAGCAAGTGATCCAGCGCATCAATCAGGATAGTCGGCGCTTGTTTGCGGAGACGATGGAGGCGATTCGAACGAACTTTCAGCAGCTTTATCGCCGGGCGTTTGGCGGCGGCAAGGCGGATATTATTCTTGAGGAAGGCGTCGATATTTTGGAAGCGGGGGTCGAGATTGTGGCGACTCCGCCTGGGAAGCCGTCGTTTAACAATTCACTTCTGAGCGGCGGCGAAAAGGCTTTGACGGCGGTTGCGCTGCTGCTGGCGATTTTTCAATATCGGCCGAGTCCTTTTTGCGTGCTCGATGAAGTGGATGCGCCGTTTGATGAGGCGAATGTGGGGCGGTTTATCGATGTGCTGCGGGACTTTTTGGGTTGGACGAAGTTTGTGATTGTGACGCACTCGAAGAAGACGATGACCGCAGCGACCACCTTGTATGGCGTGACGATGCAGGAGTCGGGTGTTTCCAAGCGAGTGTCGGTGCGGTTTGAAGATGTTTCGGAGAATGGACAGATTCGGGCGGAGGCTGTGGAGCGGTCGGCGAAGGAAGAGGCGGAGCGGCAGTCGGCGTAGCGGGGGTAATTATCCTGAAAATGCGGACAGGTTTCGAGGAAGAACAAGGCTGTCACGATCGATTTCGCCGATTTCCTTGCCAAGGAATTGCTTGGCTCCAACTTTGTCCGTATATTCGCGGCAAGTTCAGACAGTCTTGCCGGAGTTGCGTTATGCGAGTTTACCCGGTAGTTGTTTTTGCGTTCGTTGTCTCTCAGGCCCTGCTTTTCGGTATTGCTCGAGCCGAGGACGATAAGAAAACCGCTCAAGCGCAGCAGCTTGTGCATTTGGCGCTGGAGGCCGAGGCGAATTCTGGCGATAGCGAACTTCGCAACAAGCATCTGCTTGAAGCGATTGCTGAGTCGAGTGAGTTTGCGCCTGCGCATTGGCAGCGGGGGGAGATTTATCGGGCTGGAAGTTGGCAATCGATGGATGATGTGGCTGCGCGTAGTGCGGGCGATCGAAATTTGAGTATGTATGAGAAGCAGCGAAGTGGGCTCGTCGATACGGAGCTAGGGAATTTGCGGTTGGCGGCTTGGTGTGCTTCTCGGAAGCTGGGTGCGCAGTGCTTTGCCCACCTACAGCGCGTTTTGGATATCAATCCACAGAATCGGGCGGCGAGGTTGGCGCTGGGCTTCAGGGAGACGGAAGTGGGTTGGATATCGCCTGATCAATTCAAGGCGGATGTTCGCTTCGCAATGGAAGAGAATGAGTCGCTGGAGCGTTATGGGGCGAAGCTTAAGGGGATTTTGAAGCAACTTTTGTCGCCGGGCGATTCGGCACAGGGAAAAGGCAAGCATGAGCTTTTGGAGATTCGCGATCCTGAGGCGGTCGCGGCGATTGAGAAGATCATCTCGGCGGCGCGTGAGGACTTGGCGCTATTGGCGATCAAAGTGATTGATGAGATCAAAGGACCGGCTGCAACTCGCTCGTTGGCTCGACATGCGATCTTTCATCCTTCGCCGAGGGTTCGGGACAATGCGAGTGATGCGTTGAAGAAGCGCGATCCACAGGGCTGGGCGCCAGGCGTGGTTGATTCGCTGCGTAATCCGATTGATTTGACGAGTTTGCCGAAGTTTGACGCTAGTGGCGCTCTGATCGGGCTTCGTCATCTTTTCAAACAAGAGGGCCGCTATTCGAACGACGTATTCGTGGCTGACACCGCGTATCAAAGGCATGCTCAAACGCATGTCGACAGCTTGGTCACTGGTAATGTCGTTGATGATCGCAGTAAAACTCCGATCACTCCGGCAGTAACTGTTGTCGGAAAATACCTGCATTTTAATGCAAGAGTTACTGAGGCTCATACCAAGGGAAACATCGGCAATGCGCCCGATATTTTCGGTAATAGTGACGAGCAAATCGCGCAAGAGTTACGCATTCAATTGGCGGCGAATCAATCCGCGAGAGACTCACGAGTAGCTACGACCATCAAAAATCGAATGGCTGACGAACTGAATGAACGCGTTTACCAAGCGCTCGACAAAGTGGAAGGCAAGAAGATTGGTAATTCGCCTAAGGAGTATTGGAGTTGGTGGAACGAGCGAAAATATTGGCGAGCGCCGAGCTTTAAAGGCAACCGCTACTCCTACAGCTCTAACACGATTCACGATGTTCGCCATGAGTACGTTACGGTGTATGGTACGCAAACGACGACACTAACAGACGTTAATCAAGTTATTGGGAGTGTCTGCATATCTTGCTTAACTCCGCACACCATCGTATGGACGCAGTGTGGTGCGACGCCGATCAAAGATGTGCATGTGGGCGATTTAGTTTTTTGCAAGAATATCGCCACAGGGCAGTTGGGGCTCTCGCCGGTGGTGCGCACGACGATTTCCGAAGAGCCGCTCGAAACCATTTCCTTTACGACGAGCGGCGACAAAATTGAATGCACCAAGGGACACGAATTCTTCGTTTCGGGCAAGGGTTGGCTCAAAGCTTGCGATTTGAAAGCTGGCGATGCGCTGCATGGCGCGAGCGGGCCGGTAAAGATTGACTCGATTTCCCCGGCAGAGAAAGAGATGGTTCACAATTTGGTCGTCGCTGGGGCTTCCAATTACTTTGTGGGGGAAGGGAAGATTCTGTCGCATGATTTTTCTGAGCGGGCGGAGAATTTTTACCTAGTTCCTGGGCTTGAGCCCAAGGTCGAATAGCCCCCTATCCTTGACGCATCTTGTGTCTGCGCAATAGGATACGCGCCGCTGCTGGGCTGTTTTCCGGCGGCGATTCTCTTGTGGTGCGCGCGTGTCGATGTTGAAAACGAAGGTTGCGATTGTCGGCATGGGGACCGTCGGGACCGGCGTCGCCAAACTGCTTCTCGATCATGGGGACCGGACCGCGCGGCATGCTGGGCGGACGCTTTGGCTTGAACAGGTGGTGGTGAAGGACATTGCCAAGTCGCGCGATGTTGATTTGCCGAAGGGCGTGCTGTCGACGGACCTCAAGAAGGTTACCGACGATCAGGAAATTGCCCTGGCGGCGATGCTCGTGGGCGGGCTGGAGCCGGCGCGGACGATTACGCTGAAGTTGCTGGAGTCGGGCAAGGATATTGTTACGGCCAACAAGGCATTGCTGGCCGAGCATGGGCCGGAGCTGTTTGATCGCGCGAGAGAGCTGGGGCGGTCGATTGCATTTGAGGCTTCGGTGGCGGGCGGCATTCCGATTATCACGGCTCTCAGTCAGTGCCTTACTGCGAATCAGATTCTTTCGCTTCGCGGCATTCTCAATGGCACGAGTAATTTCATCATTACTCGCATGGAAGAGCAGCGGATGCCTTATCCTGCGGCGCTGGCTGAGGCGCAGCGGCTTGGATACGCCGAGGCTGATCCTTCGATGGATGTCGACGGATCGGATGCGGCGCAGAAGCTGGCGATCCTGGCGCACCTTGCTTTTGGCGCCCGGATGAGTTGGCAGGATATTCCTCGCGAAGGAATTGCGACGCTCGAGGAAGCGGATCTGCGATATGCGATTGAGCTTGGTTACCGTGTGAAGCTGCTTGCTGTTGCTCAGCTTTGGCCTGAGGGGCTGGAACTGCACGTTTCGCCTACGCTGATTAAGGTCGGCAGTCCGCTCGCGGAAGTTCGCGAATCGTTTAATGCCGTCAGTGTCATTGGCGATGCCGTGGGCAATCTGTTCTTTCATGGTCGCGGGGCTGGGCAGATGCCTACAGCTAGCGCGGTTGTCGCTGACATGATCGATACCGCGGTCGGGCGCACGCGGATTACTTTTCAGAGTTTAAAGCTTTGGTCTCAGGATTCGTCTGGTGCGCCGCTGCGGGATCATTCTCGTGTTCGGTCGCGTTATTACATGCGATTTACCGTCGCCGATGAGCCGGGGGCACTGGCTCAGTTGTGCGGGGCGCTGGGTAAACATGGGATTTCGATCGCCAGCGTGATTCAGCACGAACCGCGTGATTCGGGCGATGGGGTTCAGGTGCCCGTTGTGATCATGACTCATCAGGCTTCCGAAGGCGATGTGCTGAAGGCCGTTGCCGAGATCGATCGGCTCAGATCAGTGCGAGCCAAGAGTGTTCGGTATCGCGTTGCAGATTGATTCACCGCATTTTTGACTAAAGACCGCATAACAAAACAAATCCTAGCCCGACGCGAAAGCATGGGACAGCAATCAAGTCCCTCGCTTACGCGTCGGGTTAAGATAGGAACTCTATGAAATATGTAATCATTATTCCCGATGGCGCCGCGGATGAGCCGCAGGAATCGCTCGGCGGGAGGACGCCGCTTGAAGCGGCGAATACTCCGGCGATGGATTCGATCGCGAAAGCTGGCGTCGTGGGGCGGGCGAATCACACGCCGAAGCATTTGCTTGCTGGGTCTGATGTCGCGAATTTGAGTCTGTTTGGATATAGCCCGCTCGAGTTTTTTACGGGGCGGGCGCCGATTGAGGCTGCTGCGCAGGGAATTGAGCTGGGTGCGGCGGATTGGGCGATTCGTTGCAATCTGGTGACCGTCGAAAATCAGACGATGAAGGATTTCACGGCGGGGCATATCAGCACGGAGGAAGCTACCGAGCTTTTGAAGACGGCGCAGGAAAGATTGGCGACGCCTGAGCTCAAGTTTGTGCCGGGCGTAAGTTATCGCAATTTGCTGCTTTATCGCGGGGCGACCAAGGCGGCTCCGTTTTCGAATGACACCCGTGCGACTCCGCCGCATGACTTGATGGACAAGTCAATTGAGGATGATTTTCCACGTGGTCCGGGTAGTGGCTTTTTGACAGACTTGATGTCACGGTCGACGGAGATTTTTCGCGATCATCCGGTCAATGTGACTCGCATTGCCAATGGAAAGCTTCCCGCGACCAATCTTTGGCTGTGGGGACTCGGCAAGAGCCCCACGCTTCCGTCGTTTATCTCGCGATACGGGCTCAGCGGCGCAATGATCACCGCGGTCGATCTCTTGCGAGGTCTCGCTGCGCTGATTGGCTGGAAGCGGATTGAGGCGCCGGGGGCGACGGGGTATCTCGATACTGACTATGCCTCTAAGGGGCGGACTGCGATTGCGGCGCTCGAGCAGGCGGATGTGGTTTGTGTTCATATCGAGGCGCCGGATGAGGCGTCGCATGAAGGGAACGCCGCCGCTAAGGTGAAAGCCCTCGAAGAGATCGATTTGCATATTGTTGCGCCGGTGTTTGAGGCGCTGAAGAAATATGGTGAGTACCGCATTTTGATTACGCCCGATCATCCGACGCCGGTGCGGCTGAAGACGCATAATCATGGAGATGTACCGTTCGCGATTGCGGGTTCGGGCATCGCCGCCGATGGGGCTACCGCCTATCATGAGGGATTCGCGGCGAAGTCAGATTTGGCCTTCCCGGAGGGTTGGAATTTGATGCCGTTTTTCATCGGCAAGTCCTGAGCTTGCCTAGCTTATCACCCATGTTGCCCACCAATTGCCAACGTTGCCACCGTCCACGAGAGGTTGCCACCGTTGCCACCATTGCCACCAACTTTTTGTGAAACACTGACGGAGATTCTGGCTCAATGGGCCTCTTAGTTCAAAAATTCGGCGGCACCAGCGTCGCCGACCCCGAGAAGATCAAAGCCGCAGCCCGGAAGGCGATTCGCGCTCAGCAGGAAGGCAATCAAGTCGTGGTCGTCGTCAGCGCGATGGGCCACAAAACTGATGAACTGATTGATCTGGCTGAGCAGGTTGCCGATCGGCCTGCTGCGCGTGAGATGGATATGCTCCTTTCGACGGGCGAGCAAGTCAGCGTCGCGCTGATGGCGATGGCGGTGCATGACATGGGGTATCAGGCCGTGAGCCTTACCGGCGCGCAGATTGGTATTCGCACCGATAGCACGCATACCAAGGCGCGCATCAAGTCGATCTCGACGGACCGCATTCGCAAGGCGCTTGATCAAGGCAACATTGTGATCGCGGCTGGGTTTCAGGGCATTGATGAGGACTTCAATATCACGACGCTCGGTCGGGGCGGCAGTGATACGACGGCGGTGGCGCTGGCGGCGGTGTTGCGGGCGGATGCTTGTGAGATCTATACGGATGTCGATGGCGTCTATACCACTGATCCGCGGTTGCTGCCTGAAGCTCGGCGGATGAAGCAGTGCTCTTATGATGAGATTCTGGAACTGGCAAGCATGGGCGCAGGCGTGATGCATAGCCGGTCGATTGAGTTCGGCAAGAAGTTCAATGTGCCGATTCATGTGCGCAGTAGCTTTACCGATATCAAGGGCACGATGATCGTCGCCGAATCGGAGTCGCCCGATCAGGCGGTTTCTGGTTGCGCGCTTGCCAAGGATGAAGCTCGGATCACGATGCGCGGCGTGCCTGATCTGCCGGGGACGAGCTTCGAGATTTTTTCAAGACTCGCCGCTAAGTCGATCAGTGTTGACATGATCGTGCAGAATGTCGCCGAAGAGGGGCTGGCGGATATTTCGTTTACCGTGCCGAAGATTGAGCTTCGGGCGTGTCTCGAAGCGCTGCGGGAAGCGGCTGCGGTTACCGGGGTTTCTGAGATTACGCATGACGATCAGGTTGCTAAGGCTTCAGTCGTCGGGCTCGGCATGGCGAAGCAAACGGGCGTTGCCGACAAAACCTTTCGCGCTCTCGCCGAAGCGGGCGTGAATATTCAGATGATTACGACGAGCGAAATCAAGATTTCGGTGCTGGTCGCCCGCGAAGATGGCCAAAAGGCGCTACGGGCGATGCATCAGGCGTTTGAGCTTGGTAAGCCGCCGGTGGAGCGATCGACGAAGGGAGCGGCAGTTAGTGGGCCGCATGGGGGTACGCCTGAGGATGTGGTTGCTCGGCTTCAGTCGCTCAATATGGAAGAGCTGACGATCGATGATATTACGCTCGATCAGGCGCAGGCGCGTGTGACGATTCGCGGTGTGCCGGATCGGCCTGGTGTTGCTGCTCGGGTTTTCGAAGAGGTCGCGAAGGCGGGCATTTTTGTCGATATGATCGTGCAGAACTTTGATATTCAAGATGGGCGGGTGAATCTCACGTTCACGGTTCCCGCCAGCGGCCTTAAAGGCGCTATCGCGGTTGCCGATCGGCTCTCGAATGAGCTTGGGTGCAAAGCGGTGACGAGCAATCCGTTGATTGCGAAGCTTAGTGTTTCGGGCATTGGCCTTCGTAGCCATACTGGCGTTGCGATTCGTGCTTTTCGGGCGCTTGCGGAGTCTGGGATCAACGTTGAAATGATCAATACCAGCGAGGTGCTCGTGAACCTGGTCGTCGCGGGTACTGATGGCGAGAAGGGCCTTGCCGCGCTGCAGGCTTCGTTCGCGGATGTCACTCGATAGCGCACAAATACCATTTTCACACAGAGCCACAAAGGCACAGAGGATAATAAAATCATGACGTTTTCGCTGAAGGGTCACACGGCCATCGTTACGGGCAATTCGACGGGTCTGGGCATGGCGATTGGGCTTTCGCTTGGCAAGGCTGGCGCGAAGGTGGCGGTGAACTTCGCCAACAACGCGGCGCGGGCGCAGAAAGCGTTCGAGGCTTACAAGGCCGCGGGTATCGAGACCGTGCTGGTGCAGTCGGATGTCACGACCGAAGAGGGCGTCGCGAAATTGTTCAATGAAACGGAAAAGGCGCTCGGGAAGGTCGACATCATTGTGCCGAACGCGACTTGCGAGCAGCCGCTCAAGCCGATCGAGCAATACGACTGGGCGTTTTACCAGCGGATGATCGACTTTTTCATCAAGAGCCCCTACCTGCTGACGCGGCGGGCGTTGCCGTACATGAAGCAGAAGCGTTGGGGGCGGATTATCAATATCACGAGCGAGGTGTTTCAGCGGTCGACGTCGCCCTTTAGCGCGTATGTCGCGGCGAAGGGTGGTCAGGTCGGGTGGTCGAAGAGCATGGCGCGGGAGCTTGCGCCGTTTGGAATCACCGTGAACATGATCGCGCCGGGCTGGATTCCGGTTGAGCGGCACGAGAATGACCCGCAGCAGATGAAGGATGAGTACTTCGCGACGATCCCGATGAACCGCTGGGGCGTGCCGAAGGATGTGGGGGACGCGGCGCTGTATTTCGCGAGTGACGAAGCGGGATTTATTACGGGGCAAACGTTGTGCGCGAATGGCGGAACGACGCCTTGGTAGGCTGAACTGGTTCGCTGGGGGGCCGCGAAAAAAGCTTGTTTTTCCAATGGGGCCATTCGGGCCAAGCTGGCCACACTCGGTAAAATTTGGCCGGATTGGATGGCCTGGTTGGGCGCTGGAGTTGGCTAGGTGGAGGAGGGGTGCGGAGCGGCTCGAAGCTAGTAAAGTTAGGCGAGTGAACCTTCGGGTTGAGCTGCGGGTCTTTTCCCGATGAGACTGTTGCCGGAACGGTGTTTGCTCGCTAATCTAATGGAGTCGCCGGAATGGTTAGCGGCCTTTCTACGCGGCAATTCCTGCGGCCACCTAAATGGTTGTTTCGCAGGGGTTTAGAGAGAAAATGGTGGTTGTAGCTCAGTTGGTTAGAGCGCCAGGTTGTGGCTCTGGAGGCCGGGGGTTCAAATCCCCTCAGCCACCCTTTTGAAAGCCCGCCGGATTGATTTCCGGTGGGCTTTTTTTGTGGTTTAGTTGAGGCCGCACTCCCTTAAGCCCTCTTCTTTCGACGTGATCTTGTCGTCGAGCTGCAGATCTCGAATTTTGTCCAGAAGAGATTTGAATTCCTTACCCGGCTTCATGCC
The DNA here is from genome assembly GCA_046595915.1 of Pirellulaceae bacterium. Lineage (GTDB taxonomy): Bacteria > Planctomycetota > Planctomycetia > Pirellulales > Pirellulaceae > JBKJSI01. Next base: position 1,378 of record JBKJSI010000821.1, on the reverse strand, counting down.
AAGGCTAACTAAGTCATCGCCGGTTACGAGCGGCTTGGGGTTGAGTTTTTCCGCTGGCCAAGTCAGGCGTTCGTCGCAGAACCGCAGTCCCGATTCTGATTGCTTAGTCGCGTTCGCGATTGCCTTCGCGTATTCAACAATCTGCTTCGCCTCAGGATGAATCAACTTTCGCTGCACCGTCGGCCAGGGCAATTTATCTGCATCGATGAAGGTTCTTTCGTTTGTCAATGAATCCGCGGTGAGTTCCGTTTCTTCTGTGGAAAGCCTCCAGCGGTCTCCGAGTTGTTTTGCGAGCTTGGCGCCGTTGGTGGCTCCATTTTCGGAGAATCGCAAAACCATCGCCAAGGCACAGGAAAACGAATTTCCCTGATATGCCCTAAGCGCGGTGAGCATGTTGTTCCAGTCATTGTTCTTCATTGCGGCTGCTTCGTGCAGGATCGCGCCGAGTAGGCCAACATCGCGGAGCAGCGAGACTGCGTCCGCTCTTGTTGCGTGCGAGAGCATGCGGCGCATTTCGGCGGCGATGCGCTCTGCGCTGACTTGCAGTATCTCGCCGGCGTAGTCTTCGACCGCTTTTCGGGTTGCGGCGTCGAATTGAAAGTGGAGTGCGGCGGTGAAGCGTACAGCCCGGAGCATGCGCAGTTTGTCTTCGGCGAAGCGCTCGTGGGCATTGCCGATGGCGCGGAGGATTCCGGTTTTCAAATCGGCTTCGCCGCCGACGTAGTCGATGACCTTTTCAGCCATGGGGTCGAAGAAGAGGCCATTGATGGTGAAGTCGCGGCGCTGGGCGTCGAGTTCGGCGGAGCCGTAAGTTACCGCGTCGGGGCGACGGCCATCGGTGTAGCCGCCGTCTTGGCGGAAGGTGGCGACGTCGAGGTTGCCGACTTCGGGGGGGCCGATAAGCGTAATCACTCCGAAGGCGGCGCCGACGGGGATCGTGCGGCGGCGGCCGAAGACTTCGCGGACTTGGTCGGGGGTGGCGCTGGTGGCGACGTCGTAGTCTTTGGGGGTTTTGCCGAGGAGCTGATCGCGAACGCAGCCGCCGGCCCAGAGGGCATCGAAGCGTGCCGCACGGAGAAGCTTTACGGCCTCTTTGGCGAATTCTCTCATCTTGGCGGGGTTGCTGGTGGGCATTCGGTTTTTAGGGAAGTTGGGTTTCTTAAAGGTCGGAGATCGATTGAGAATGCTTGCCGACGACGGAGCGACGGCGGCACGTGGCCTCGTCGCTCAATCGACGCGAGGCATCCGGTTCGGACTTGACGCCACACTGGGGGCGGCGACAATTTCGGGCATGAATACGACACCGGAAATGCCGCTTGAGATCAGTGTGACCGACGTGCAGGCGCTGCGCGAAGGGAAGACGCCGTTTTTCTTTCTC
>JBKJSI010000575.1:0-19618 GCA_046595915.1 Pirellulaceae bacterium | reverse complement strand
TTATGGGTTTTAGGCGCGGTCTGTCCCGAAACAGGGCATGCGGAAGGACTTCTCTGCCAGCGACTGAATACGACGACGGTCAACCTGTTCTTGGAGCAGTTTTCTCAGCGGATCGCCGGGGACGAACAGGCGGTGATGATTTGGGATGGAGCGGGATTCCATCGCAGCAAATCACTCAAAGTCCCTGCCAACGTGAGCTTAATTCAGCTTCCGGCATACAGTCCCGAATTGAATCCCATCGAAAACCTTTGGCACTACCTCAAGAGCCACTATTGGTCGAACAAAGTCTATGCGGACTACCCAGCGCTCGAAGAAGCGGCGATGAGCGCTTGGAAATCGGCCGTTCTCAACCCTGAACTCATGAAAACGGTCTGTGCCGCAGATTACGTCAATCGCGCTGATTCAAGTTAGGATGCGTATAAGACTTCGCGCATTCACTCTACACGGCATCCACTTCCAGGCTACTAGCCTTCCCCCGCGCCCGTTTGGCAGGGTCGTAATATTCATAAACCTCCGCCGGCGCGACCTGCACTTTGACCGGCATCGTGGCTCTGAGCTTGTACTCGATTGTCATCGATTTGCCTGCTGGTAACTCGCGGAGGTAGATGATCGCCTGTCGCGGTGTGAGTTGGTATTTGGCAATGACAAGAGAGTCCTGGTAACCCTCCAGCATTTCGGTTTCGATCGCGAAGCCGGGCGGAATCGGCAGATCAACCATGATCATCGGCGCAACCTCGGTTCCGTTGTTCGTTACTTTCGCTTTCGCCACAACGAGATCATCGACCTTGAGTTTGCTGCGGTCATATTCGACATCGACCGCGAGCGCTGAGGCGATCTGCTGATCGATCTCTGGCGCGTGGTAGCGGAAGATGACTTGGTAGACGGTGCCGGTGTCGCTGAGTTCCTTCAGTGACAGCGTCTGCCTGCCGGTGGCGACTTCGTCGGAGAGATCGATGAACTGCATCACATCGGATTGATCGACGGGGATCGTCACTTTGCGAGTGACGACCCCATCGAGGGCGATTTCGATTTCGCGGGCCGTTTCGCCGCCGAGGGCCGCGCCGGTGCCTTCAAGCAGGGCCTTGAGCGCGAGGATCGTCGCTTGCGTGCTATGCCACGTGCCGCGGGCATCTTTCTTTTCAACGAGCCACGTTAGCGCGCCGCGAACATTGGCGGGTTGGCCGCCGACCTTGAGGAGTGCGAGTGCGGACATGGCGGTGGTTTCGATTGCGCCTGCATCGCCGTTGCCGTAGAAGGGGCGGTAGCCCTCGCGACCTTCGGCGGTGGGCTTTTCCCACCAAACTCGCTTGCCTGTCGCGTCGGTCTTCTTCAGCGAATCGAGCCTGGCGACGAGCATTTTTAGTTCCGGCGCCTTGGCGTCCATCGCGGTGAGAGCGGCGATCATGACGGCGAGTGTGTAGGGGTCTTCGATCTGTTCGGGTTTTTGCGCGCGAAGGTAAGTGGCGGTGGCGCCTTGATCGGACGAACCTTGTCCACCGAATACCGCCCAGGCGACGTAGGCCGTCGTGAGCAGCGTTGCGTCTTTGTTAATCTGTTCATAGCCGCTGCCGAGTTGGCCTTCATGTAGACCATGATCGGGCGCCCAAGTTCCCTCAGGCTTTCGCTGAGCCAGCAGCCAGGCTCGAGTGCGAGTGATCAAATTCGGATCGACATCATGCACCCGCGCCATGTCTTCGAATTCCATGAGGCCATAAGCGGTGAGGACGCGATTGGCGGGCGGATTGCCGAACCAATCGAAGCCGCCGCTCGGTGTGGCGCCATTTTTGATTTCGAAGGAGAGCAGGCGCTGATAGCCGAGGTGAATGTATTGCCGCGCCTTCGCTTCGACTTCGGGGACGCTTTTCTTCGTTCGCCTTAAGTAATCGAGAGCCAGGATATTGGGATAGGTCGTCGACGAAGTTTGCTCGAAGCAGCCCGAGGGCATTTGGAAAATATTATCGAGGCCTTCGACGAGTTGGCTAAAGCTCGAGGGATAGAGTTTGACGATCGCCTTCACACTACCCGGAATCGCTTCGGGCGGGGCCACGACAGAAAACTGCTTCGCTTCGGTCAGCGTGCCGCTGGCGACGATTTCATATTTCTTCCCTTCGGGATCGACTTCGATCTCTTTACGGATCGCATCGGCGACCGTTCCACCCATCGCCGTGATTTGCAGCTCATGTTTGCCGACATGGAGCGCCTTGATGGGCAAGGTGAGGCTGCGGACTTCGCCAGGTCCGAGGTCAAGCGTCAATTTGTTGTCAGTCGCCCCATCGGTTCGCTCGAACCATCCCGCCGCCGCCACATCGAGCGAAACAGTTTGCTTTTCGTTGAGATAGTTGTAGACCACGATCGGCACGCCGACTTGATCATTCCGTGTCAGCGCCACCGGCGCGTTCACGTCGACAAAAAACGTCTGAAACACTTTGATCGGCTGGCTCGACGCCCCAAGGCTACCTTCTTTGCTCACTGCACTCGCCGAGAGCCGCCAAGTGGTAATCGAATCGGCCAGCGGCGCGATATCGAGTGTCGCCACGCCATTTTCATCCGTGATCAGTTCGGGCCGCCATAAGAGCGTCTCGGGGAACCAGCGGCGTATGCGGGGCGGTGGCGGCGCTGAACCTCGTGAACCTCCGTTAATTTGATACGAGGCATCGGCTCCCGCTGGGGCGCCCGGAGCGAATCGCCCCATAGCCGGTATTGCCGCACCAAATTGGCCTTTCTTAAATTCCTCCATCTCCATTGGCATGGAACGAGCCTCTGCCATCGGAGGCGGCATTGCTTCTGCGGTTGCAAAGTCTATCCCTTCCATACCTCGGCTAGCTGAAGCGGATTTCGCATGGCTGTAAAACGAAGTTGCAACCATGATTCCAATGACAGGCGACGCTAGCAACCCAACCACCAACGTCACCGCCGAGGTAATCAAAAACGCCCGAGGCTGCATCACCGCAAAGGAAGCGATCGACACAAAAATGATCGAACTGACGAGGCAGACCCAAGCGAACATGATTCGCTCAATTCCGATTTTGCGAACCTGCTCAATGAACACCTTCTTCGCCGAGAAGGATTCTAAGTTGATTGAAAAGGGATTGAGCTGTCCGGCGGCGTTGCGAACTTCGGGGATCATCTGGCCATTGGGCGCCGTAACCATGCGAACTTCAGTTGGGTCGGCGGGGTTGCTAATCCATGAGGCGAGCGAAAATGCGGCTTGCTCAAGTTCCCGTCGCGCAGCAAGACGTTCGGGCGAAGCAACGTCACCTGGGAAGCCATTGGGAGTAGGTGGAATGTTATAGAGCGTCGCAACCGGCTTTAGGAGTTCTTGTTCCAAGAGAAAAAAGACCTGCTCCATGCCGGGCGCCTGATCGAGGACCGAGAAAACGGCCTCATCGACGACGGCGAGGCTTAGGGCGCCGACCACCGGCTTGCCCGCCTTATCCGCCAACTGAAATCGAAGCTTCGCATCCGCGCCGGGCAGGTATTCACTTCGATCGAGCGTTGTGGTGATTTTCAGTTGATCGGCTTGCTGGACGACGATCGGCCGCACTTGGTGGACGGGAAAGCCCTGCTGATTGAAGCGATAGGCGACGACTTCGAGCGTTCCGAAAATCTCCGGCGGAAGATCGAGAGCGAGCTTACCGCTGCCTTTGTTCATCTCGACGAGCGTCGTGAGCTGCGTTTGTCCATCCTTAATGAAGTCGATGAAGACGGGCTCGACGCCCGAACCGATCACATCGAGGTTGAGCGTATCGCCGCCCGCGTAAATCGATTTATCGAGCCGCACAATGAAGGGTGAACCGGCCATCGAAGCATTGACTAGAAACGCCTGCGACATGGCGATCGATTTGCCTTCGGTATCGGTCGCGAGAATCGTGAAACTCGCCGTCGTGGGACCGCTCGCGGCAACGGGCGTATTCTCAAAGATGGCAACACCGAGCTCATTCGCAACGATTTCTTTTGGGTCATCGTTGACCTTGATCTTTGCGCCGCCGCAAGGGCGACCATCAGCATAGGTCACCACGACATAAACACGATTCTTCACGCCGCCAATCAGTTGCCCCGCCTCCGGCGCGATCGTGATATGCAGCGGGCGGCTCGTGACCGTTCGGGTTGCCGATGCATTCTGCGTTTGACCCGCGGTATCGGTCACCGTGAAAAACATCTGGACTTTGGCGTCGCCATTATTTTGCGGCTTGCCGATCAGATGGTCGGGGAGCTTGAAATTGAGCGTTGCTTTTCCGGCCGCGTCGGTTTTGACCTCGGCGGAAGCGAGTTCTTGGGCGCCTGCGGCGTCGGAGAGGGCTTTGAGCTTGATCGTGCCTTCGGCCACCGGCTGGCCAAAGAAATAGCCGACATCGAGATCGACCTTTACATTGTCGCCCGGCGCGTAATAAGACTTATCGAGCTTGCTATCGATCTTGAACTTCGGCAGCACATAGCGCTGCACCTCGATCGTCCGCTCGCTCGTGGTGTCACCAATTTGGCACGCCGCCTTGTAACTTCCCTCTTCAATCTCATCCGCCAAAGCGCAGTCCGCCGAGCAGAGTCCAAACTCGCTTGTTTTCACGCGGTGCTTGAAAATCAAGTTGCCCACCGGATCGGTCAGCGTGAATACCGCTTCCTGATCGGCGTAAGGCTTCAAATCGGGCTTCCTTAGCGCGAGGCCCCGAATGCGAATTGTCTGCCCCGGTTTGTAAACCGGCTTGTCGGTGCTGAGCATCATCTTGAAGGACCGCTCAAGCTTGATCGGCTGCGTCAAAAGCTCTTCACCGGCATCGGTCTCGGCGCGAATCTCCAGCTGATAATCGCCCGGCGCCCAATCGGGCATCGCGACCGGCGGCGTGGCCGAGCCCCCTTCGCCAAGTTTGAAGCTCGCCAATTCCTGTCGCACATTTTTCTTGGCATCGACGAGCGTTAGCTTCACTGGCGTATTAGAAACCAGCTTGTTATTGGCCTTCGTGTCAAAGAGTCCGATTCGAAAGGACGCAGGACCGCCTGCGAGAAATTCCGATTGCCCCAGCACTCGCAAATCAAATGGCGAAGCCTTGAGCGAGTTGTAGTGAATTTGAAATGCGCCAATGACGAGAGCCGCCGCGACCGCCGCGAAACTCACGCTCACGAGATACATTTTCCGCCAATAGGACCGCCGCTGAAGCTGAACGACGCCTTGCTCGACATGCTGAATGGTTGCCTTGAGCAATCGATCACTCGGCTCCGATGACGGAAGAGCTTGCAATGCTTCAAATCGTCGCCTCGCTTTTTCAAATGCATCCGCCGCAGCTTCATCCTTCTTGGTCAGCGCCAGCAGCGCATCGGCCTCATCGGTGAAGAGCAAGCCATGGAAGTACGCATCGCAGCGACCATCAAGGTCGAGCGGCTCGTCTCCTAATCCTGATCGAAAAGGGCTTTCACTCATGGCTTATTTCCTGTCGGACTTTGTGTGCGATGCTAGATGACTAGTGACCAATGACTAATGACTAGCGGTCAGTTGTCATTGGTCACTAGTCATTGGTGGGATTTGGTTAGGCGAGGGCGGCGTCGAGCAGTTTTCGCATCGAGGTGAGCCCGTGATGCATGTGCGATCGCACGGTTGCTTCCTGTGCCCCGAGGGCTTTGGCGATCTCGGCGTACGAAAGTTGATTCCAGACCCGAAGCACCACGACTTCGCGTTGCTTGGGGGGTAACTGCGAAACGGCTTTCGCGACCGCCTTGGCGGTTTCGGTTTGAATGGCCATCTCCATCGGATTCACCTCACGCGACGAGCGGACATCACTCACGCCGTCGTCGCTGTTATTCACCTCGCGTCGCGGCTTGCGAAAATCCTGGCGACAGCGATTCGTGGCGATCGTAAAGAGCCATGCCCTGAAGGGCATGGGAAACTTGTATTGGTGTCGCTTGACCCAAACTGCCAGGAAAACTTCCTGAAAAAGTTCCTCGCTCCGATGCTCGCTCCCTACCATGCGGCGGATATAGGTCAACAGCGGCCCCGCGTAACGGCGGACCAGCATCTCCAGCCGGTCGCGCCGCCCCGAAGCCACTTCTTGCATCAACCGCTCGTCCGAATCGGCGGACGGCGTCGTTTGAACTTCATTCATGAGGTATTCCTGCCCTGGGCTGCGATGGTTGTATGCGCTCCGTGCCCCCTGCGCTCAGTCGCCCACCAACATTTCTGAGAGTGACGCCCTGCCGCCGCCCGCCATTTCCATCTGTGACCATGCCGTTACGGAGCCAAATTAGTGGCTTGGGACGCCTTGTCGCCGCTAAGAGGCCATAAATGGGGCGGATCACCGCTTCGCCAATTCCATTATCTTAAAAATGAAATACACCATGATGCATTATCGTAAATCGTGATTCTAAGTGCGATCCTTCGAGCGACATAAAATCGATACTAACACATTGAAATAATTGGACTTAGGAGATATGGCTAACGGCTAGATCGAATTTGGTGCTAGCAGCAGCTTCGGCGAATCAGCTAATTGACGATCAACTTAAAATGGATTACGCTCCAATCCACGCCGACAAATAGTCGGTCGATCGAATATCACAATTCCTTATAACAGCCTGGTGCGTGCCTCTCCCATGCACGTCAAAACACTCAAAGTCTTCGTGGATGTCTGCGCGCACCGGAGTTTTTCGCGCGCCGCCCAAGAAAACGGTATATCACAGTCCAATGCCAGCCAGATGGTCCAGCTCCTGGAGGAGCATCTGGGGGTTCGTTTGCTCGATCGCTCGAAGCGGCCGCCGGTGATGACTCGGGCGGGGGAGGCGTTTTACAAAGGGACGCGCCCGATCTTGCAGCGATATTTCGCGCTCGAAGAAGAAGTCAAAACGCTGCATGAAGAGGTCTCGGGCCGCCTGCGAGTCGTTTCGATCTACTCGGTCGGCATCAGCTACATGCGGGGGATTCTGCAAGAGTTTCTGACTCGGCATCCCAAGGCCAATGTGCGGCTCCAGTACGAACATCCCGACGAAGTCTACAAAATGGTCGAAGCCGACCAGGCCGACATCGGCATTGTGAGTTATCCCCGCAAGGCTCGCGGCCTGCGCGTCTTCCCCTGGCGAAAAGAGCGGATGGTTTTTGTCTGCGCGCCGAGCCATCCTTTCGCCCAGCGCAAACAGATCGACATCAAAGACCTGCATGGCGTCACGATGGTGGGCTTTGAGGCGGGTTTGATGATTCGCCGCGATATCGAGCGCGTCCTCGATCAGGCGCATGTCGAAGTCAACGTCGTGATGGAATTCGACAACATCGAAACCATTAAAGGCGCGATCGAGATTGATGCAGGCGTCGGCCTTTTGCCCGAGCCCACCGTCGAGCGCGAAGTCGCCGCCGGGCAACTCGTCATGATCCCGCTCATTGGCGATCCACTTTATCGCCCCGTCGGCATCGTCCTTCGCCGAGGCAAGGAGCAAGGCCGCGCCGCTCGCCGCTTCATGGCATTACTTCGCGGCGAACCTGAAGAGAGCGCCGACGCTCTTGAAAACACAAACACCTCGACATCGAATGGCGCGCAAGCCGCCATCACCTCGTCCGATTCAACTCCGTCAGCGCAAACGATAGCGGAAGGAACGCACTCATGAGCGGATTTCCCGAAAAGCATGGCCTCTATGATCCGGCCTACGAAAAAGATAGCTGCGGCGTCGGCTTCGTCGCGCACATCAAGGGCAAAGCCTCGCACCAGATCGTTAAAGATAGCCTCGAAATCTTGCGCAATATGAACCATCGCGGCGCCTGCGGCTGCGAAGCCAATACCGGCGACGGCGCGGGAATTCTCACAGCAATTCCCGATAAGTTCTATCGCGAGCTCTTCAAAGATCGCTTCAATCAGGAACTTCCCGAGCCGGGCCACTATGCCGTGGCGAATATGTTCTTGCCGACCGATGTCGATGAACGCCGCACGTGCAAAGGGCTTTTTGAACATTTTGTGAATCTGCAAGGCCAGCGCGTTCTCGGTTGGCGACCGGTTCCCACCGATCCCGATCGGGCCGATATCGGCCCCTCGGCGCGATTGATGGAGCCCGCGATGGAGCAGGTCTTCATCGGCATTGGCGAAGAGACCGACCGCGCCGCGTTCTGCCGGCAACTCTTTCTCATTCGCAAGCAGGTTTATCACGCCGTCGTCGCGACGAGCCTGAAACAGAAGAAGTTTTACTACGCCAGCAGCTTTTCCTCGCGCGTGGTGATTTACAAAGGCCAACTCACGGCGACGCAGCTCGCCGATTACTACCCCGATCTTCGCGACCCGCGCTTCGAGAGCAATCTCGCGATGGTCCACTCGCGCTTCAGCACCAATACATTCCCTTCGTGGGAACGCGCTCAGCCGATGCGCTTCATGTGCCACAATGGTGAGATCAACACCGTTCGCGGCAACCTCAACAACATGATCGCCCGCGAAGGGATGATGAAGTCGGAACTTTTCGGCGCCGAGTTCCGCCGACTGCTACCCATTATCGATCCCGATACGTCCGACTCCGGCGTCTTCGACAACGTGATGGAACTGCTGCTCCTTTCGGGCCGTTCACTGCCTGAGTGCGTGATGATGATGGTGCCCGAAGCTTGGCAGAATCACGACACGATGTCGGAAGCGAAGCGGGCCTTCTATGAATATCACTCGGCGCTGATGGAGCCGTGGGATGGCCCCGCCTCGGTTGTCTTCACCGATGGCCGCTATATCGGCGCTGTGCTCGATCGCAATGGGCTGCGCCCGAGCCGCTATTACCTCACCAAGGATGATCGCGTCATCATGGCGAGCGAAGTCGGCGTGCTCCAAGTCGATCCCGCCAATATCAAGGAAAAAGGCCGCCTCCAGCCCGGGCGCATGTTCCTCGTCGACTTCGAACAAGGCCGCCTGATCCCCGATGAAGAAGTGAAAAAGGACATCGCCACTCGCCGCGACTATGCAAGCTGGCTCACGAAAAATCGCGTCGAACTCAAGTCACTGCCACGCAAAAAAGCGCCGCGCGGATACGACCCCGATTCCCTTTTCCCACGCATGCAGGCGTTTGGTTACACGATCGAAACGCTCCATTTCATGCTCGTGCCGATGGTGCAGGAAAAGCGCGATCCGATCGGCTCGATGGGCAACGACGCCGCCCTCGCGGTGCTCAGCGATAAGCCGCGCATGATCTATGACTATTTCCGACAACTTTTCGCGCAAGTGACCAATCCCGCGATCGATTCGATCCGCGAAGAAGTCATCATGTCGCTCGAAACGTTCATTGGCCCCGAAGGCAACCTGCTGGAGTCGACCGAGGCCCAGTGCCATCGCCTTCTCTTGCCACATCCGCTGCTCACGAACGCCGAACTCGCTTCGATTGAGGAAGTGGACCACCTGACCTGGAAAACGAAGGTGATCGACATCACCTATCCCAAGGAGGAAGGCAAAGAGGGCCTCGCCAAAACGATCGACCGCATCTGCCAAGAGGCGGAGCAAGCGATCGCCGATAGTTTCACCTTTGTGATCCTCTCCGATCGCCGCGTGAGCCCTGAGCGAATCGGCGTCAGCGCGCTCCTCGCGACCGGCGCGGTTCATCATCACCTCATCCGCAAGCTCAAGCGCACTCGCATCGGTTTGATTGTCGAAACTGGCGAAGCTCGCGAGGTGCATCACTTCTGCTTGCTCAGCGCGTATGGCGCCGATGCGATCAATCCCTATCTCGCCTACGAAGCTCTTTGGTACGCCAAGCGTGACGGGCAGTTCGACAAGGCCTACGACGACGATGACAAGATCGTGTCACTCTATAGTAAGGCCGTCGCCAAGGGCATGCTCAAAGTCATGGCCAAAATGGGGATCTCGACGCTTCAGTCCTACAAGGGCGCCCAGATTTTCGAGGCGATCGGTCTCAAGAATGAAGTCATCGACCGCTGCTTCGTCGGCACCGCGAGCCGCGTCCAAGGCGCGAGCTTCGATGTACTGGCAGAAGAGAGCCACCGCCGTCACACGCTTGGCTATCCCGTCAAGGAAGAGGAACGGCTGCCGATCCTGCCTAACTTGGGCGAATTTCATTGGCGAGCCGATGGCGAAAAGCATGCTTGGGACCCGCAATCGATCGCCGATATCCAAGTCGCCGCCCGTGATAACGATGGCGCCGCTTATTGGCGTTTCGCCGAGCATATCAATAACGACAATCGCACCCGCTGCAGCCTTCGCGGGTTGATGGAGATCAAGTTCGATCCCGCCAAGGCGATTCCCGTCGACGAAGTCGAAACCGCCGCCGCAATCGTCAAACGCTTCTGCACCGGCGCGATGAGCTTCGGCTCAATCTCTTCCGAAGCCCACGAGACGCTCGCGGTTGCGATGAACCGCGTCGGCGGTAAGAGCAACACCGGCGAGGGTGGCGAAGACCCTGAGCGGTTTAAGCCGCTCCCGAACGGCGATTCGAAACGTTCTGCGATCAAGCAAATCGCGTCGGGCCGTTTCGGCGTCACGATTTGGTATCTCGCCAACGCCGATGAGTTGCAAATCAAAATCTCGCAAGGCGCGAAGCCCGGCGAGGGCGGCGAACTGCCCGGCAAAAAGGTTGATGACAATATTGCCCGCATTCGATACTCGACGCCCGGCGTGGGGCTCATTAGCCCGCCGCCGCATCACGATATTTATTCGATCGAAGATCTTGCACAGCTGATCTACGACCTGAAAAACGCCAATCCCGAAGCGCGGGTGAGTGTGAAACTGGTCAGCGAAGTCGGCGTCGGCACGATCGCCGCGGGGGTTGCGAAAGCTCACGCCGATCACATTCTCATCGCAGGCGACTCGGGCGGCACTGGCGCCTCACCGCTCACGAGCATTAAGCACGCTGGCTTGCCGTGGGAGCTCGGCCTCGCCGAAACGCACCAAACGCTAGTGCTCAACGACCTTCGCAGCCGCGTTATCTTGCAAACCGACGGTGGCTTAAAGACCGGTCGCGATGTGGTCCTAGCCGCGATGCTCGGCGCGGAAGAATTCGGCTTTGCTACCGCGCCGCTTGTGGCGCTCGGTTGCATCATGATGCGGAAGTGCCATCTCAACACTTGCCCTGTCGGGATCGCGACGCAAGATCCGGTTCTGCGCCGCAAATTCACCGGCAAGCCGGAGCATGTGATCAATTATCTCTTCATGGTCGCCGAAGATGCCCGCCAGATCATGGCGAAACTCGGTGTGAAAACGCTGAATGAGCTCGTGGGCCGCGTCGACCTGATCGAGCCGAAAGCCGCGATTGATCATTGGAAGGCGGACGGCATCGATCTCACGCCGATCCTCACGCCGGCGAAGAAGATGAATGACTCGGTTGAGGTTTACAACACCAAAAAGCAGGATCACGGCCTCGACGTGGCCCTCGACTGGAAAATCATGGAGCTCGCCAAGCCGGCGCTCGAAAAGGGGCAGTCGGTTTCGATCACGATGGCGATTCGCAACGTCAATCGCACGGTCGGCACGATCCTTAGTCATCACCTCGTGAAGCGCTGGGGCGAAAAAGGTTTGCCCGATGACACGATCCACATTCGCTTCGAAGGGAGCGCGGGCCAGAGCTTTGGCGCCTTCCTCGCCAAGGGGATCAAGCTCGAACTCTCTGGCGACGCGAACGATTACGTTGGCAAAGGTCTTTCCGGCGGCGTGGTCTTGATTTATCCGCCTAAGGAGTCGACTTTCACGCCGGAAGAGAACATCATCGTCGGCAACGTTTGCCTCTATGGGGCAACCGGCGGCCGGGCGTTCTTCCGGGGCAAGGCGGCTGAGCGTTTCTGCGTTCGCAACTCGGGCGCATGGGCCGTTGTCGAAGGCGTCGGCGATCATGGCTGCGAATACATGACTGGCGGGCGCGTCGTCATCCTCGGTCCCACCGGCCGCAACTTTGCCGCGGGTATGTCGGGCGGCATTGCGTATGTCTGGGACCCGCAGAATCAGTTCCCCGAGAAGTGCAACCTCGGCACGGTCGAGCTTGAAAAAGTTGTTAGCGAGGATGATCGCGGTGAACTTCTAGAACTCCTCGGTCTGCAACGCGACCTCGTGAATAGTTCGACCGCCCGAAAGCTCATTGAAAATTGGCCCGACTGTCTCGAGCAATTCGTGAAGGTCATGCCGATCGACTACAAACGGGTGCTTTTGGAACGCAAAGCTCACGACGAAGAAATCGAAGCTGACGTTGCGGCGTTTTCTTAAATACATTTGCAGGGATGAACACAGATAAACGCAGATTTGGACCAATTTGCCAAACTGCGTCACTCGCGATTCATCTTTGCTTCAGAGGGATTTTTTCATTTTCTGATTGTCCATCTGCGTTCATCTGTGTTTATCCCTGCTAAAGCCTTATGAAGTGTAAAAAATGGGAAAGCCAACTGGATTCAAAGAGTTTCCGCGTAAGGTTGTTGGGTATCGCCCGGCGCTGGTGCGGCTTCAGGATTTTAATGAGCTATTCAACAAGCCGGCCGAGTCGCATTTGAAGGAGCAGGGGGCGCGGTGCATGGATTGCGGCGTGCCTTTTTGCCAATCGGACACGGGGTGCCCGATTGATAATTTGATTCCTGAGTGGAACGACATGGTCTATCAGGGACGTTGGAAAGACGCGCTCGATCGGCTGCATAAGACGAACAATTTTCCAGAGTTCACGGGGCGGACTTGCCCTGCGCCTTGCGAAGGGGCGTGCGTGCTCGGGATCAATGAGCCGGCGGTCACGATCAAGAATATCGAGAACGCGATTGTCGACCGGGGCTTTCAGGAAGGTTGGATCAAGCCGGAGCCGCCGGCTTCGCGGACGGGGAAAGCGGTTGCGATTATTGGCTCCGGGCCCTCGGGGCTTGCTGCGGCTGCGCAGCTCAATCGGGCGGGGCATTTGGTGACCGTTTACGAGCGGGCGGATCGGCTGGGCGGGCTGTTGATGTACGGGATTCCGAACATGAAGCTCGGCAAGGATGTTGTGAAACGGCGGCTTGATTTGATGGAAGCGGAGGGCGTGCGGTTTGTCACGAATGCCGATGTGGGCAAGAACGTCGACGCGAAGAAACTGCATGAAGAGAACGATGCGTTGCTGCTGGCGACCGGCGCCACGAAGCCGCGCGATTTGCCTGCGCCGGGACGCGATTTGCAGGGCGTTCATTATGCGATGGAGTTTTTAACGGCGAACACGAAGAAACTCGTCGGCATTGATGATCCGAAATGGCCTTACATTAGTGCGGAGGGGAAAAAAGTCATCGTCATCGGCGGCGGCGATACGGGGTGCGACTGCATTGGCACTTCGATGCGGCAGGGCTGCACGAGCCTGGTGAACTTTGAATTGTTGCCGAAGCCGCCGGACAAGCGGGCGGCGAACAATCCTTGGCCGCAGTGGCCGCGGATTTATCGCAGCGACTATGGGCATGAAGAGGTCGCGGCGAAATTCGGCAAAGACCCGCGGGAGTTTTGCATTCTTACGAAGGAATTTTTGAGCGATGGGAGCGGTAAGCTCACGGGTATTCGCACGGTGAACATCCAGTGGACCAAGGAAAATGGCCGCGATGTGATGAAGGAAGTTGAAGGCTCGGAGCGGGTTTGGGAATGTGATCTCGCGCTGCTGGCGATGGGCTTTTTGGGCCCTGAAGACTATGTCGCGAAACTGCTGGGCATCAATCTTGACGAGCGGAGCAATTACAAAGCGACGCATGGCGAGTTTGCCACGAGCATCGACAAGGTTTTTGCGGCAGGCGACTGTCGGCGAGGGCAGTCGCTGGTGGTTTGGGCGATCAATGAAGGCCGCGGAGCGGCGCGGGCGATTGATAAATTTTTGATGGGGGGGAAATCGCTTTTGCCAGCGCCGGGGATTTCGATGGGGACGGCGCTGGTGGGGTGAGTTCGTGCGACGGGATCGTCAGACCCCGCCAAACGCAAGCAAATCGCGTGCACCAGCAAACGCGCCCGAAACCGGCCAACTCGCCCCAACTTGGCCATCGAACTTGACCACGTTCCCTGAGTGTGGCCAAGTTGGGCCACTTGGGCGCATTCGTAAAAACAAGCCCTTTTCGTTTGCCGCAGCTTTACCCCCGCGCCACCCCCAATTCCGTATCATGGTGACTCCCGCCCCCACCGCGTCGCCCGAGCGCCAACCATGAAAAAGTTAATCCTCGTCCTGCTACTAGCCGCCGCCTTCACCGCACAAAGCCCTGCCCAAGACCCCCGCCCGAGCATCGTCCTCATCCTCGCCGACGACCTCGGCATCAACGACCTCCACTGCTACGGGCGCACCGAACACAAAACCCCCAACCTAGACCGCCTCGCCGCCCAAGGCACGCAGTTCAACTGCGCCTACTGCGCGTCCCCCATCTGCTCCGCCTCCCGCGCCGGCCTCCTCACCAGCAAACACCCCGCCCGCCTCCACCTGACCACCTTCCTAAACGGCCGCCCCGACGCCCCCAGCCAAAAACTCCTGCAACCCCGCATCGAACCCGCGCTCATCCCGACCGAACAAACAATCGCCGAAGTCCTCAAACGCGAAGGCTACGCGACGGGGATCTTCGGCAAATGGCACCTCGGCGCCGGAGACTCCGCACCCACCAAGCAAGGCTTCGACACCGCCTTCGAACCCACCGATCACGGCGACCCCTCCACCGCCGGCGGCAAAAACGAGCTTCTGATCTCCGACAAAGCCATCGACTTTATCCGCGCCCAAGCCGCCCGCCCCTACTTCTGCTACGTCCCGCACCACGCCCCCCACATCACGCTCAGCGCGACCAAAGAAAAACTCACAAGCAACGCCGCCGCCTGGAACCCGCTTTACGCCGCCACGATCGAGTCCCTCGACGACTCCATCGGCAAACTCCTTAAAGCCATCGACGAATCCCCCCGCGCCGAAAACACGATCGTCATCTTCACCAGCGACAACGGCGGCCTCCACGTCCCCGAAGGCCACGAAGAACCCGTCACGCACAACACGCCTTACCGCGCCGGCAAAGGCTACCTATACGAAGGCGGCCTCCGCGTGCCGCTTCTAATCCGCTGGCCGAAAGGTTACGCCGCCGCACAAAAAATCGACTCGCCCGTCTCGCTACTCGACATCCTCCCAACCCTCTTCGACGCCGCAAAGATCAACGTCAGCAAAACCATCGGCCCCATCGACGGCCAATCGATCGCCGCACTCCTCTCCACCGATGCAACGACAAAAAGCAAAGCCGAAAAAGCCGCCCAGGAACGCCCGTTCTACTGGCACCTCCCGCACTACACCAACCAAGGCAGCCGCCCCGCCAGTGCGCTTCGTGTCGGGAATTGGAAGCTGGTCGAGGATTACGAGACGGGACCGCTGGAACTATACGACCTCAGCAACGACGTAGGCGAAGGGCGCAACCTCTTAACGCAAAGCGAGTCGATCGCAGCCGCACACGAAGTCCCCGCGCGGAAGTTGCACGATCAATTAGTGGCGTGGCGAAAATCCGTCGGCGCTCAAGAACTCACTCCCAATCGCGCCTTCGACGAAGCGCTGCACCGCAAGCTCTACCTCGATCAAGACCCATCCAAGCTCGCCGGTGGGAACTCTACCGCCAAACAAATCGCCGCCGAGTGGAAACCTTGGCGCCAGGCGATGAACCAAGCCGTCAAAGGCCAAAAGACAGTCCTCAACAACACCGCCGCCGCTATCAAACTCCCCGCCTCAGCAGTGAAGACGCATGGCAAGAACCTTCGCTACGAACCCGAAACCTACAAAAACGTCGTCGGCTATTGGACTGAAGTCGACGACTGGGCTGAGTGGGAGTTCGATTCCACGATCGAAGGCAAAGCCGAAATCCAAATCCACTGCGGTTGCAACGGCGGCGGTTCCGATGTCGACGTGATTCTTAAGACCCCGGGCGCCGCGGACCAAACTCTCAATTGGACCGTCCGCAATACCGGGCACTTTCAAAACATCGTCATCGAAACGCTCGGCGAAGTGACGCTCAAAAAAGAAAAATGCACCCTCGAAGTGCGCCCGCGCAAGAAAGCGGGCGCAGCGGTTACTGATATTCGTCAAATTCTCCTCGTGCCCGTAACTCCGTAGCCTGCCATGAACACTCGCCTTGTTCCCGCGCTATTCTGCTCAATGCTTCTCGCCGTGAACGGCGTCCTCGCGCAAACTCCCCTACCGAACCCGCTTCAGAATCCCAGCGTTGAAGACTCCACCGACGGCCAGAAACCGGACGGCTGGAACTTTGCCGGGCGAGGCGGCGGCACGCTGGCGCTCGATGAAGATCGCCATTCGCAAGGCAAACGCAGTGCCAAGCTCGACTCCTCGGCCGCTTCGGAGGGTGAAGGGCTTTTTACGAATCTCATGCAAGCGGTTGATGCGACGCCCTTTCGCGGGAAGAAGGTTCGTTATCGCGCTGCGGTTCGCACGGCGGATTTGGTCGAAGGCGCCAAGGTGCAGCTTTGGTTTCGCGTCGATCGCAAGGCCGATGCGAGCGGGCAGCCGCAGATCGGCGCGTTTGACAATATGCAGGATCGCCCGATCGATTCCGCGGACTGGAAGCAGTTCGAGATCGTTTTGCAGATCGCGGACGATGCCGAAAAACTGAATGTCGGCATTTTTCTGATCGGCAAAGGCAAAGCGTGGTTCGATGACGCTTCGCTCGAAGTCGCGGATGAGAAGGCCAAGTCGACCGATATGAAAATCTCGCAACCAGGCGGCGGGCGGCAGATGTCGCCGGCGCTGCAAAAGGCTTTCGCGGCCGCCGAGAACGCGCCGCAGCAGCCTTTCTTTACGCACTGGCTCTGGCTGCCGCTGATTGCGATGATTTTATCCGCGCTGGCGATGTGTGGCCCGCTGCCGAGGCCGCTCACGGATGAGGAAATTGACGCGGAAGTTGATGAAGGCGTGGCGCGGAACATTGATCCTCTTCGCAAGTTCGCGCTTCGGTTCGCGGTTTGCTACTGGGGCGTCTATTGCATCGATGACCTCGTGGGCGCGGTTCCGTATGTGGGCTGGGCCTTCGCGTGGGTCTTCAACAAAGTGAATTCCGCCGTTGTTTACGCGATGGGGCATGCTTTTTTTGGGATCACCGACGAGCTCGTGCCGCCCAATGGGAGCGGGGACACCACGTATTCGTACCTCTCGATCCTCGCGTTTTTTACGTTCGCGATGATCGGCGCGGGCATTTGGTCGCTCGTCGATTGGCGGAAGACGGACTATGCGATCCCGCGCGATTTGCTTCGCAGCTACCTGCGATTCACGCTCGCGCTGGCGATGCTCGGTTATGGTCTCGCCAAGGTCACGCTCGAAGGGAATGGCAATCAGTTTCCGACGGTCGGGCCTTTTCAACTTGACAAGACGTGGGGCGCCTCGTCGCCGATGAATGTGCTGTGGGCGTTCATGGGAGCGTCGCGGCCTTACACGATCTTCGCGGGGCTCGGCGAAGTCACCGGCGCACTTCTGCTGATCTGGCGGCGGACGAGCGTGCTCGGGGCGATGATCACGTTTGGCGTGATGGTGAACGTGATGGTGCTCAACTACTGCTACGACGTGCCGGTGAAGATTTACTCGACGCACCTCGTGATGATGGCGGTCATGATCATTCTCCCCGAAGCGCCGCGACTTTTGAACGTCTTCTTGCTCAACCGCACCGCGCCGACGATCTTTTTGGCCGGCGTTTGGGGCAACGGGGCTCTCTCCTGGGCCCGGGCGGCGGTTAAGCTTGTTGTCCTAGCCTATTTCTTTGCGTACCCGCTCGGGATGCACACTTGGAAGATTTCTCAGCAGCTTGCGGCGACCACGAACGTGGAAGAAAGCAAGGCACCGGCGAAGAAGTACCGCCTGACGAGCCGCGGGTTTCGGTGGATCAATGAAGTGCCGTTTAATCGGTAACGGGCGGGCAAGAAAGTTGAATGTTGCTTTTGTTGCTTTCGCGCTCTGGGGTTGCTTTTTGGGGGGCCGAAAGCAACTCAAAACCAACTTTTTGGGGGGTGGGGTAGTTGGTGGCGGTGGTGGCGACGCTGGCGAGCTCTCGTGGATGGTGGCGATGGTGGCGACTGGGCCGCCACCAAGGGTAAAGACGACTGGCCGCCAACCTCTGACGTAACTTATTTGTCACTATTTTATCATCATTGTTAACAGGTTGTCGACTTGAGGGATTTGACCGCAATTCCTCGCTTACGCTTCGGGTTGTGAGCTTACGCTTCGGGTTGTGATGGGAGCGCTAAATCAGTTCCCGGATTGGCTGGACGTTGTTGTCGACTAGGTAGTGGGGGCGGCCCGTGAGGTCGGCGACGGTGGTTGTCGTCGCGTTGATGCCTACGTTTTGGTAGAGGGTCGAAAAGATCTCCTGGAAGGTTACTGGGCGCTGCGAGGCTTCGCCGCCGAGGCGGTCGGTGGCGCCGATGACTTGGCCTGTTTTCATGCCGCCGCCTGCGAGGAGGGCGCAGGTGACGTTGGGCCAATGGTCGCGGCCGCCATCTTTGTTGATGCGCGGGGTGCGCCCGAATTCGCCCCAGGCTATGACGGTGGTGTCCTGGAGCATTCCGCGCTGGTCGAGGTCTTCGATGAGGGCGCTGAGGGCTTGGTCAAAATCGGGGAGGTTTTCCTTGGCGATACGAAAATTGTTTCCGTGCCAGTCCCAGAAGGAATAGCTGAGCGTGACGACGCGGACGCCCGCTTCGACTAGGCGGCGAGCGAGGAGGAATTGTTCGTTGAGCCGCGGTGCGGCGTCGCCTTGTACTCGATCGGTTCCTTTGCCGTAGCGCTCGCGGACCGCGGTCGGCTCCGACGAGATTTGCAATGCGTCGAGGAGGCGGTCGGACGTCAAAATATCGAACGCCCGCGATTGGAAGGAATCGACGCCTTCGCCGGCGCCGCTCTTTTCGATGGCGCTGCGGAGTTGGTGCATGCTCGACAGCAGGCTTTTGCGATCATCGAGGCGATCGGTGGTGATGCCGTTTAGGACCATGTCCTTTTTGATTTCGCCGAGCGGCGAAAAGGGCGTATGGCCGATGCCCAGAAAACTTGAGTGCCCAAAGTTGTAAGGCGTGTGCTGCATTCTCGGCGAGAGGTTGGTGTAGGCGGGCAGCGTGGGGTCGGTGGTTCCTTGGAGTTTCGAAATCACCGAACCAAGTTCCGGCCAGCCGCCGGGTGGGTTGCGCTCATTGAGCCGGCCCGTCATGCATTGGAATGATTCATGGCGATCCTTCGCTCCAACCAGCGAACGGACGATCGCCAGTTTGTCGGCGATCTTCGCGAGGCGCGGCAAGTGTTCGCAGATTTGGATGCCAGGGACGATGGTGGAGATTGGCCGGAACTCGCCGCGGACCTCGACGGGGGCGTCGACTTTGAGATCGACCATATCCTGGTGAGGAGGACCGCCGGGCAGGTAGATCATGATGATCGACTTTTGGCTGCTGCCTCGCCCGCTTTCGGCGTCGGCGCGCAGTAGCTGCGGCATCGAGATTCCGCCGAGGCCTGCGCCTGCGATTCCGAGGGCGCCGATTTTGAGAAAGTTGCGTCGGGCGACGCCATCACAGAAGCGGCCGGTGGGACGGCCTTGGATCGTGAGCATGTCAACTCGTTGGCAGGTGGGCGGAATGCGGCGGGAGTTTTTGTTTTTGGGCGGGACTTTGATTTTGACGAGTTTGTGCGTTGATGTCAAACTCGTTTTGCGGCGCGGATCATAGAGATTGTGAACAGAAGGAAACGAAGATAACGAAGGAATTTCGAA
>JBKJSI010000563.1:0-9665 GCA_046595915.1 Pirellulaceae bacterium | reverse complement strand
ATCGCCTACGAGGCGGAGGTAGGCTTCGTGGACGAGGGCGGTTGCGTCGAGGGTTTGTCCGGGTGACTCGTTGGCCATTTGGGCTGCGGCGAGTTTTCGTAACTCTTCGTAGACGAGAGGGAGCAATTGATCGGCTGCTGTCGGGTCGCCCGATTCAAGTTGCGAGAGGATTCGGGTGACGTCGGACATGTGTAAAAATCGTTACCGCGGATGCTGGAAAGATCGCTGGCTTCTATATTACCTGGCAACTGCAGCGGCGATGGAATCGTGATTGAGTTGCGCGGGTTGGGCGGTCTGTAACGAGCTTGCGGTAAAAGAATGTGGAAAGTCCTACTGGGCAACCGCTCGTTATTCGGCAATTGAAAGCGATGGTTGAGTGCGCCTTACGGCTACTTGCGCTCCTATCCTATTACTGCGCTTACTTGACTGCCTGGGACCACTCTATGTCAACCGTCGCTGAAGAGGCATTTGTTCTGCCCAACTTTGCTGAGCCTCGGCTTTTGAAGTCGATTATGGAATCGGTTCAGAACGGTCTGGTGATGTGCGACGCTCGGGCCAAATGCGTTGGGATCTCTGGGGTGCCGCTAACCGATCCAGCGCCGATCACGGGCCTGATTGGCGTTCATGGCAAGGTCTCTGGGTTTTTGACCGTGAATATGGCCGAAAAAACCGCCATCAATCTCGTTGAAGGCTTGCTAGGGGAGAAGTTCGGCTCCCTAACGTCACAGGTGGTCGATGGGGCGGGCGAGATTACCAATATTTTTGTGGGCGGGATCAAATCGTCTCTGGCAGGCTCAACTTGGGCTTTTTCGCATATCACTGTGCCCTCGGTCATCATTGGCAAGGGCTATCAAATCGCCTACTCCAAGGGACTCGACTTCCTCTGTGCGACCTTCGAGCGAACGGACGCGGAGGCGATCATGCTGGAAGATCGCCTGTTTCATGTGAGCATGTCGCTTTTGCGACTGTAAGCCAAAGCACTTTGCTTAGGGCTCGGGCTTATTCCACAAACATTTCGGCCGTAATTCGGGGGCTTCCGCTACGCGGTGCGCCCCCGCCACCCGGGGCTACGCGGTGCGCGCTTGCCACACGGACGTTTTTGGCAATGGCTATCTTTGGACTTTACTTTGAGGATGCAACCGGCGCTTTGGCCACGGTGACCGTGGGGGCGACGAGGGAGGCGAGCGAATCTGAGTTTTGGCGGCCCGTGAGTTGCTTGCGAACCCAACTCCCGGACTCTCCTTTGGAAAAGAGGATCACTTGGGGGATTGAAGTGCCGCCGAGCAGCTGGCGGGCCAACTCTGGCTCTTCGTCGATGTTGACATAGGTAAGGACGACGCCATCGAGTTTGCCACCTTTTTGCATGGCTGGGATGGTGGTTCCTTTTAGCTCGACACAGGCTTGGCACCATTCGGCGCCGAGCACGATCATGAGCGGGCGATTGGAATCCTGCGCCTGGGCATATGCATCTCTGTATTTGAGGGAAGAAGTGCTGTGGGTCGTGGTAAGAGGAGCAGAAGTGAGGAACGCCGCCTGAAGGATTAACGTTGCAGCTAGAGCAGACATGAGTACAACTCCTTTCAATTCGAGTCCGGTCGGCACGGCTTGTTTGCCGTGGAGGGGGAGCTCCCAAGAGCCTCCCCAAGGGGAAATGAGTCCCGAGACCGTAAACCGAGGGAATCCATCCCGCAACAGGTTACCCACTCTAAAGAGGGGGCGTTTTGCGAGGGGAGAGCCTCGCTTTTTCCCGTCCTTGGGAAGTCACATCCCGCTGATGTGACGCTAGCACGTGGATGTTAGTTGTTCTCGGCTAAACATTTACGACTTTGCGAGTGGAGAATCGAGGATTCGCGAGGTGACGGTTTTGGGGATTTTCCTAAAACGACTATTCTTTGTGCGAAAAATTTGCACGGGGCGTAGTTTGGGTGGTTCTGGGTAAATACGCGGACAATTCTGGACGCGCTGCGCCGGTGGAAGCGGCTAGATTGAAGAGCCCGAGTTTGCTTTGGCGGCGCTGGGAATTTGGCGATTTCCACCAGGTGTGACCTGTTTGTGACACAATTCACAAGCGACACATCGTGGTCACAATCGTTTGAGCACCCTATTTTGAATCACCTTCGAACGTTAAACGCGCGTATGACTCATTTAGGTCAGCAACATCTATGAAACTGCGAGTCGGAATTGTGGGGCTGGGAGCTGCGTGGAAGCAGCGGCATCGACTTGCGCTGAAGGCGCTTTCGGATCGCTTTGAGGTTAAGGCAATCTGCGCAGAAGTTTCCGCCTTGGCAGAACAGGCGGCCCGGGAGTTTCAGGCAGCGCCGGTTGATGGGTTTCGGGCGCTGGCGAATCGGGAGGATATCGATGCCGTGCTCATCTTCTCGCCGGAGTGGTTTGGGCATTTGCCGGTTTTGGCGGGATGCGATGCGGGGAAGGCTGTTTACTGCACCTCGACTTTCGACTTTGCTCCGGAGGAGGCGGCGGAGATCCGCTGCCGGGTGGAGACTTCAGGTGTTTCGTTCATGGCTGAGTTTCCTCGACGGCTTGCGCCGGCGACGATTCGGCTCAAGGAATTGATCGCGACGCGATTGGGGAAACCCCAGCTCTTATTCTGTCACGCCCGCGTCGTTGCGGATGCGAGCGGGAAAAAGAACGCCACAACGGCTCGGCCCGGTATGCGGGGGTTGGTTGAGCTCGTTGATTGGTGCCGTTATGTGGTTGGCTATGATCCGACCTCGGTTACGGCGATTCAGCATTTTCGGCCGGATGAATCGACGGACTATCAAATGATGAGCCTCGATTTTTCCGCGGCGGGCAAGCTTGGATCTGGGCCAGTTGCCCAGATTAGCTCAGGCTCCTATATCCCGCCTTCGTGGCCGGAGGCGGTGGCATTTCGGCCGCCAGCGGCGCTACAGGTTTCGTGCGAACGTGGGGTGGCGTTCATCGACCTGCCTGCGGGACTGGTTTGGTTTGATGAGGCGGGGCGGCATGTCGAGTCGCTGGAGAGTGAGCGACCGGTGGGTGAACAGTTGCTAGTGCAGTTTTACCAGTCGGTGACGAGCCTGATCCGGCGGACGGCGAACCTCGATGACTCGTTTCGGGCGCTCCATATCGTAGACAAGGCGGGGGAGAGTTTTGCGAACCGGACTCGGGTGACGCTGTTTGAGAATTGGGATCCTAGCCGGCCGGTTTAATGGTGTTTTTTTGACCGGCTTGAAGCGGAATTCGGTGTTCGTAATCGGTGCTGGAGTCACGAGTATGAATACCGAGCACGAGTCTCGAGTTCCCGACGCTCGCGCTCAATGCCTCAAGAAACAAAAAAGGGCCGCCCTGTCCCCTCGGCTGGGACTGGGCGGCCCATTGCGGACTGGACCGCGATGTGGACCGTGGCGAACTCGCCGTTACGGCGTTGCGCCCGAGCCGGTTAGTTTCGTGATCTCTTCTTCTTGGATGATGATGCGAGGAGTGACCATCATCATGAGGCTGGACGTTTCACGTCCGATCGCCACGTTGCGGAAGAGACGGTTGACATAAGGAATCTTGCTGAGCAGCGGCACACCGCGTTCGTTGCGGGCCTCGCGGCTTCGCTTCACACCACCGAGGAGGATCGTCCCGCCGTCAGGAACGCTGACCGTGGTGTTGACCGTCGTGGTGACCTGCTGTGGCAACTGAACCGTGGTGCCTTCGGTGGTCGTCGAACCGCCATCGGTCACGGTGCTGTTCGGGTCGGTTGGATCGACCTTCACGGTACCGCCGCTGGTGGTGCGTCGGCCGCTGAAGGTGAACGTTTCGACATCGCCGATGCGAGTGAAGTTGGGCTTCAGCGTCATACGGACATACTTGCGATCGGCGTTGACCACCGCTTGAACATGCATGCTCGTACCTTCGTTCAACACGATCACGACGGGCTGGTGAGCGGCTGCGAAGTCACCGACGACCGGGATGATGCCGGTGACGAAGGGACGTTGCAACACGTCGACCACGGTCGCGGATTGACCATTGAAGAGGGTAACCTTTGGAGCTTGGAGCACGTTCGTGCGGGTGTCGCCTTGAGCGGCTTGCAGCAAGAAGTAGACTTCGATATCGCTGAGGATTGCGAAGCCAAAGTTTGCGGCGGTCGCAGGATCAAATCCACCGAAGGCGGGCACCGCGGAGCCGAAACTGCCTTGGCGGAAGTCGACGTCGAGGTTCGGTGTGAAGCTTCCGTTTTGCTGGAGACCAACCACACGACCGGGGTTGAACTTGTCCTGGTTGGTGTTGAAGCCGGTGCCAGGCTGACCATCTTCGAGGCTCACGTCGAAATCGACGCCGATTCGTTCGAAGAAGTTGTCACTGAGCGAGATGAAGCGAACTTCGATCGTGATCTGCAAGTCTTGCAGGCGGCGAAGCTGCTTGAGGAGGTCGGCGATCTTCTCATGCACTTCCTGAGTCTGGCTGATGACCAGCGTCAGGTTGGTGTAGAAGGGTTGGATTTCGCCCGAGCCGTCGTTGCCATTTTGTAGCCAGCTATCGGGATCAATCGTGAGAGTGATGAGGCTGATGAGGCTTTGGAAGTCCGCCATGGCGCCGCCGCCTTGGTTGAACTGTTCATAGCCGGTGAAGTTCGTCGGGCGGGAGATCTGATGGCCAGGGAGCGAACCACTCATGCCCGCTTGAGCCAGAACGTCTGAGTTGAAGATGCCATTTCCCGACGCAGCCGGAGGAGCATTTTGCTGATTGTTGGCCATCGCATCGGAAGGCGAAACCGTTACCGGTCCGGAACCTAGCGGGCGCCACACGCCGCCGTAGCCGAGCGTATGGATGCCATTGCGAATCGCGTCTTGGAGGGAAGCATTCGAGTTGGGGATAAAGTTCGGGATCGGAATCACGAGGTCGGCCACGTCATAGGCCACTACGGTGAGTGAGCTCTGAGTGAGTCGCTTGCTGGTGATGATGAGCGACTCGTTCTTGACGGTGAAGTCGAGGCCGAGTGGATCGAGGATGAGCCGCAGGGCGCTTCGCATCTGAACAGGCTGTCGCAAGTTGAGCGAGACGGGCTCACTCGTTTGGATGCCTTCTTCGACGAAGCCAGCCATGTCAGGCACGATGTTGATATTCGTGGTCTCGCCAAGCATCTTGAGGACATCGGCCAGCGGCTTATCGGTGAAGTTGACTTCGACTCGCTGCTGCAAGGCTCCGTAGATCACGCGATCTTCAGGCGAGAGACGAGCTTCGCCATCCGTTCTGCCGCGAAGGCGGGTGAGCTTCTGCCAGTCGCGGATGTTGACCTTGAGAGGATCGGTCTCATCGCCAAAGGGAATCGCGGCTTCATCGATGCCCAGGAAGGTGTTGACAATATTGTCTTCTTTGTCGCCGCGGTTCTTCATGTCTCGCATCATGCGGGAGACGAATTGGCTCTTGAAGAGCATCACGCGGACCGTTTCGTTGTTCGGAGCGAGCTCATTGGCTTGCTTGGCAACGACTTCGGCTTCCGCATAGCGACGCTCGTCGATCATCATGTTGAAGTCTTCAACGAGCTTGGCGAGCTTTTCTTCGACTTGCATCGATTGCTCGCGGCGATCTTCGACGTCGCTGAGAACTTGCTTGTTCTTCTGATTCAATTCGATCTCGGGGCGATTGCTTTCGATGAAGCTACGAATGCTCACGAGTTCACGGTCGACGCCTGCGAGCAGCCGCTGACGAACCGCATTGTTGACTTCGGCTTGGCCGACCTTATCGCGATACGATTCGAGCTTGCTGATGGCGGCGTTTGGATCGGTGTTGACGAGCTTTTCAGCGGCGGCTCGGGTGTTGGCCCATTCGTCGATCATTTTCTGAGCGGCGAGGCCTTCTTTCGAGCTGATATCTTCGAGTTGCGACTTGTCGGCGCCATTGTTTCCGCCGAGAGCGCGACGCAGGCCGACGAGCTTGTCGCCCAGGTCTTGTTGAACTTCTGGTTCCAATTCCTTGCGATGAGCGAAGGCCTTGGTGAAGAGGTCGAGTGCTTGGGCTCGGTCACCCTTTTCCAAAGCGTCTAAGCCTTGGTCATAGAGCTTCTGGCCATCGCCATCTGCCGCTGGCTCTTGGGCAGGTTCTGGCGGGGCTGGCTCTTGGGCCGAGGCACGCTCATTGCGAGTCGTGTCACGCTCGGGGGAATAGACGCCGTTTTGAACGTCATATTTTTTCGATTGGCCGCTGGTGGCAACCACAGCGCGACGCTCTTCGGAGATGTACTTGAGTAGCATCTCGGGAGTGCGATCATTGGTGGTGAACTTCGCCTTGCACTTGGCAGCGCTGCGGCAGAGCTTTTCGGCACTCGCGTAGTCGCGATGCAAAAGCATGCCGTCGGCTTGGGTCATATAGAACTTGGCATCGGCCATGTTGAGTTCGGTGTCAGTTCCCTTGAGGGTGCTGAGCTTCTCAAACTGGCTAATGAGCGCCTTCACCTTTTTCGGTGAGTCGACGGAGTTGGCGTAGTCGGCGCCGGAGCGTTCCGCCTTTTCGGCGAGCGCCATGGCGGACTCGGGTTCGCCAACCATGAGGGCGATCCGCGCTTCCTTGAGAAGCTTGAGGTTATCGTGCGATGAAGCGCCGCGGGCGGCGGTCTTCGTCGCTGGCGTGCTCGCGGATGCGCCCGCGAATTTTGGCTTCGCGGCCGGCGCGTCTTCAGTCATTCGGGCCAGCGTTCGTTCAGGCGCCGCGGGTTTCGCCGCACGACCTTCCCTTTGCTGGGGGCTTGCAGCGAGCCCGACGTCCATGCTTACGGTGAGCGCCATGGCCCACCCACCCAACAGGAATGCGGATGCTCTCAAAGCCCTTCTCCTTCTGCTTGATTCACTTGGCCGGGAGGACTTGGCGATTTGCCTGCGTGCAGCCATGACTTCCACTCTCGATCCGAAAAGGTTGAGACGGCCTCTGTGGACCCTATTTTGGGGCGGGCGATTCATCACAAATCGCACCAACTTGGTCGAGATCCGTACATTTGCCGCGTGTTCTTGCGATGCCCATCCTCGGTTGCGGGCGGGATGTTCTGCTCCTGGCCGCATTGGGTCAAGGTCAGCTCATCTCGATCGATCGAGAAGGGAACAAGCGCACGGCGGCGCCGAGATACGGAATCTCGCCTCCACTTGTTCGTCAAAGCGCTGGCGGCCCAATCATCAAAACCCGCAAAGACGGCAAACTTTCTCGGAAAAACCGGCAAAGGCGTCACAATCGGATGCATCGCTGCCATGCTAGCGCGGAAACTACAGCAAGTAGGCTCAACTTTTGGGGCGAATTGCCCCGCGACACTTCGCGAAGTGTCGGGTTACAATCAAAAACTGTGCGTTGTTGGCCTCAAAGTTCCCCTGTCCGCTAGCAGTTCATCGTGCCGCCCAGCGAAGAAGCAAAACCAAAGACTTACGTAATTGGCGATATTCATGGCTGCGCGCTGGCGCTCTTTGCGCTGGTGACTGAGCTGCCACTGCGGCCGATCGATACGGTGGTGACGCTGGGCGACTATGTCGATCGCGGCCCGCGTAGTGCGGATGTTTTCAAGTGGCTTTTCAAGCTTCGCGAGCGTTGCAAGCTGATTCCGATTTTGGGGAATCATGACTTGGCGATGTTGCAAGCGTGGCAGAGTCCTTCGAGCATTGACTATTGGCTTTCGATTGGCGGGACCGACACGCTGAAGTCGTATGGTAAGAACGCCACGATCGACTCGGTGCCACAGGAGCACATGCTTTTCCTGCGAGACTGCGCTCTCTATCACGAGACTGATACCCACTTCTTCGTGCATGCCAATTATGTTCCTGAGTTGCCGCTGAGTGAGCAGAGTGAACTCGACCTACTTTGGATCTCACTCCAGCAGCGACTGCCGGGGCCGCATCAATCGGGAAAGATCGCGGTGGTCGGTCACACCACGCAGCCGAAGGGCAATATTCTTGATTTGCCCCATTTGAAATGCGTTGATACAGGTTGCTGCTACAACGGATGGCTGACTTGCCTGGAGCTGACTACGGGGCAAATCTGGCAGGTGAATGATTACGCCGAATGGCGGCGTACTGAGGCGGATGAATACGCGTAGGATCGCTCGGACGTAACCGGGTAGCTTCTATCCGCGTCACTAGAATCGCAACATTGTGCTTTGGAGGTTCGATTCGATGTGCAAGGCGATAGTGCGGTGTTTAGCGGCGTTTTTCTTGTTCGCAACGCCGCTGTTCGGTCAGCAGAATTTGGTCCGGCAAGAATGGGCGGTCGATGGAGCTGCACGTGAAGGACTGATTTATGCGCCAAAGACTGCGAAGACGGAGTCGACGCCGGTGGTGTTTGTCTTTCATGGGCATGGCGGCACGGCGCGGCATGCGGCAAGAACGATGGCTTTTCATACTGCCTGGCCTGAAGCCATTTGCGTTTACTTGCAAGGGCTCAATACGCCGGGCCAACTGACTGATCCGGATGGGAAGAAGCCGGGCTGGCAGAAAACGTCGGGAGATCAAAAGGATCGTGATTTGAAGCTATTCGATGAAACCCTCCGCGGGCTTAAGAAGGAATACAAGGTCGACGAGAAGCGGATTTATTCGACGGGCCATTCGAATGGAGGCGGGTTTACTTATTTACTCTGGGCGCAGCGCGGCGATGTTTTGGCGGCTGTCGCGCCTTCAGCCTCGGCGGCTGGTCGAAGGCTCGGCGAACTCAAGCCATTACCCGCGATGCATGTAGGTTCGAAGAATGATCCCCTCGTCAAGTTTGCATGGCAAGAGATGACGATCGAGGCGATCAAAAAGACGAATTGCGTCGGTGAAGGGAAATCGTGGGGCGATCACTGCACCTATTACGCATCGGAAAAGGGAACACCGCTGGTGACCTACATCACCGATGGCAACCACTCCTTCGAACAGGGAGCAGTGAAGGAGATTGTGCGGTTTTTTAAGGAGCAGAGTCGAAAGTAGTCCGAAGCAATGTTCTGTCTAGCAAGATGCGGCTAAATCGCGAGCATCTTCTTGTAGGTAACCAAGCGGTCATCCAGGTGTTTGCGTTCGATTTGCTTCATTCGTTCGAGACTGAAGTCTTCGACGTTGAAGCTGGCGACCAGAGTGCCGTAGGCGATCGCTTCCTTGATTCGCGCGGGCGTGATCTCGTTCTTTTGTGCGAGGTAGCCCATGATGCCGCCCGCGAAGCTGTCGCCGGCTCCGGTGGGGTCGACGACCTCGTTCGTGGGATAGGCTGGCAAGACGAAGACGTCATCCTTGCTGAAGAACATGGCGCCATGTTCGCCCTTTTTGAGGATGACGAACTTGGGGCCCATCTCCAGGACGCGTTGGCCGGCCTTCACGAGGTTTTCTTCTTGGGTGAGGAGCTTGGCTTCGCTGTCGTTAAGGACGAGGCCATCGACTTTCTTGAGGAGTTGCAGCAATTCGTCGTGCGTCTCTTTGATCCAGAGGTCCATCGTGTCGGCCATCACGAGCTTTGGCTTGCGGCACTGACTAAGCGTTTTCATTTGAATCGTGGGCGCGCCGTTGGCCAGGAAGATATAGGGCGTATCGCGAAACGATTCGGGGAGTACGGGATCGAACTCGCCGAAGACGTTGAGATGCACTTCCAGCGTCTCGCGGTCGTTCATGTTGGGCATGTACTTGCCGGGAGACGCTGGAAGTGCATCTCAACGTCTTCGGCGAGTTCGATCCCGTACTCCCCGAATCGTTTCGCGA
>JBKJSI010000437.1:0-4487 GCA_046595915.1 Pirellulaceae bacterium | reverse complement strand
GATTATTGCATTGATTGATATTCGAGTGCATTAGTTGAGCAGGGTTTAATTGGTTGGCCGAAGACGGCGGTGGTGCGATTTTGGCGGCGTGGAGCGGTAAAGTATTGCTTTGCGGTTTCTGGATAGCATAATTCCAGTGGAGGAGTCGCTTATGATCGAACTGACACTTGAGCAGCAAGCTTTTATGGCGAAGGGTGATGAAGTTCCGACTCGCGTCGTGGACCCCGTTACGCATGCCAGGTACGTCTTAGTTCGCGAAGAGGTCTACGATCGGGTCTGCGGGCTGTTCGACACTGACGAGGGCGGCTTTGCACGAGACCTGGCGCCCCACGTGATGGAGGTGTTCGGACGGGATGGGTGGGACGATCCCGCGATGGATGTCTACAACGAACTCGATCCACGCATTCACCGATGAACGTGCAGCGCGGTGACGTCGTCTTGCTCGATTACCCGTTTTCCGCAGGCGGCGGTGCAAAGGTAAGGCCGGCGCTCGTTGTTCAAAATGACCGGGACAACCAGCGATTGACCAACACCATTGTCGTGCAGATCACCAGCGTTACCCGAAGATCCCTTGAGCCGACGCAGGTGTTGATCGAAATCTCTAGTGCGGACGGACAACAGACTGGGCTTCGTCAAGATTCCGTTGTGAATTGCGTCAACATTTTGACGCTGGATCAAGGGAAGATTCTACGTAAACTTGGCACGCTGCCGGCGCCGCTCCGACTGAAGGTGAATACCTGCCTGATGGTCGCTTTGGATCTGCTGCGATGACTACGAACCGAGGAATTGTGGTTGCTCTCGGCTTGAAAGATAAGGATTGCGCTTGCCCTGTCGCCAGAGATATAGGTGAATACTTCACTGTGTTGTTCTGAGTTTTGTTCTGAACCGACGCCAGGCAATAGGTAAAGAAATGCTCGTTGGAATTCTGGCTGACACTCATGACGAGAAGCAGCGAACGCGGAAGGCGGTTGAGTTTCTGCGATCTGAAGGTGCTGAGTTTTTGATTCATTGCGGGGATTTGATTGGGCATGAAATCCTTGCCATTTGCTCCGTCTTGCCGGTGTATTTTGTGTTTGGCAATCATGACGCGGATATGACGCAAATTTTGGAGGAGGCGGCGATCGGTTGCGATGCCGTGTGCTTACAGTGGGGCGGTGAGATCACAATTGCAGGTAAACGGATTGCCGTGGTTCATGGCCATCTGACGATGGATTTACGACCTTTGGTTGATGCTGCGCCTGACTATTTGCTTTCGGGGCATTCGCATGAGGCACGCGATTGGATGCAGGGGACGACACGGCGGATTAATCCGGGGGCGCTTCATTGTGCGGATGAATATTCGGTGGCGCTGCTCGATCTTGTGACTGGGGATGTCAAGTTCATCAGCGTTTCGTGATTTGTGCTTGGGCGGTGCAGATGTCGCTCTGTCAGTTGTATACGGATTACGGAAACTACCCGCGTACATCCGTAAAAGGAGTCCATTCCGCGTGTTCAGCGTGGCAAACCTACATTGCCTCAAAAATCATTGTCCGGCTATTCTTCCCGCGTCGAATCTTCATCAGTGAGAATCGCCATGAAACTACACTCCGGATTGTTGATGCCTTTTGCGCTACTAACTCTTTCCATGGCCGGCGGGTGCTATTATCCCCCAAGTTCAGTGAGGATTGAAACGCAAATTGCAACCTTTGGGCCGGTCAAGGTGATTCATCCTGGAACGCAGGAATCGGAAGTTCGGCTTGATGCAACTCACCCAGGCGATTGGGACGCGGTGCTGACGATCGGCGACGAACGCCTTTCTCTGAAAGAGGTGACGCCAAACGAGTGGGAGTCTTGGCGATCGCGTCATTGTGCCCTTGAACTTTCAAAGTATCGTTTCAGCGCTAGTGGGAGCCTCATCGAACTTCATCTTCCAATCGAGACGTCGACTGTGGTGTCGCTCGTGGTTCGCCTAGGAGATAAGTCGATCACCCTACCCGGCACGATAACAGTCATGAGCGAATCGGGTGGCGACGCCCTCACCATCGAACGATTGGTTCAGGAAGCTCGCAATGATGGCCATTGGGAGTGGCCCTGGGACGCTTGGTAGTGGGAGCTTCCGGACGCTTCGTATATCCTTTAATTTCTTAAGAAGTCATTTCACAGAGATGATTAGGCAAATTCGATGATCCGAATCGTGTTGGGTGTGGTTGTCGGATTTATTGCTTGGCTGATCCTGTGGGTCGGTGGCGAGCAGATCCTTTCGGTCCTTTGGCCGGAGGGGTTGGGCGTTCATCAGCGAGCATTTCAAGAGGCGATTGAAAAGGGCGGTCCGTTTACTGCGGATAGGACGCTGCTTGTCGTCCATCTTGTTCTTGTTCCGCTCGTCTCGGCGGCGGCCGGATTCCTGGCAGCGGTGATCGCCGGTGAGAACAAATGGGCGCCGATGGTGCTTGGTTTGTTGCTGCTCGCGATGGGATTGGCGAAGATGGTGTTGACTTGGTCGTATGTTCCTATTTGGTATCACGTTCTATTTACGGGTTTTCTTATTCTCATGCCGATTTTGGGCGGCAAGCTGAAGGCCAGCATCATTGGAAGTAAGAGTTGACGATCCGCGCCTTCGGCTTCGCAGTTGGTGGATTGTCGGGTGGGCGTTACGAGTATTTAATATCTGTTGAGGACAATCTGGGCCAAGTGATGTGCTAGCATTTCGGTGACTGTAGCATTGGAATCCATTCAATGCGTCGATCGCGTCACTTCTCACTACCCGTCATTGGGTGCTTTCTGTCGGCCGCAGCAATTGGGAGCCATTAGCAAACATGAATTCCGTGCCACGCTCTCGCTCTTCCTACGAAGAGTCCGTCCGTCGACTACAGAAGGACTATCTAGACGCCGGTGATATTCCATCACTTCCTGAGCGAATGCCTCGATATGACGATGAGGAATTGGGGGTTTCATTCTTTCGAACCTTTGTGGGGGAGCATGACGACCTAAGTAATCTAACGCTTCCACGCACTTACTTTGGGCGTTCGGAAATTCATGAAGCATTATTCCGTAATACGGACTTAGCCGAATCGTGCATGTGCTGGAACGACTTCATTGATGTTGACTTTAGCGACGCGGTGCTCGCTCGTTGCGACCTACGGGCGTCCAGCTTCACTCGAGTGAAGTTCAATCGCGCCGACTTACAAGGCGCCGATTTAAGGCGTTCATCTTTTGAAGATTGTGATTTTGAGGGCGCACTTCTGCATCAAGCTGTAATGACACGCGCTCAGGCTGCACTGACCAAGTTGACTGATGCACAGCTTCAAGTGATCGCATTTACGATCGATGATGGACCTGAGCCCGATGGTGGCTAACTAGACCGTCCGTCCTTTATGGTCCTTGCACAATTAGTTAAAGCGCTTTCACCATGGTCACGATCAAACCGCCTGCGAATCCCGAGTCTGATCCACGTGTGAAGGCCGTGTTCGACGATATCCGGGCGACTCGGAAAACGGACTTCGTCAATAATTTGTGGCGCGCGCTGGCTTTCGATCCGGTTTTGCTCGAGAAAACATGGGCGGAGGTGAAGACGCTAATGGCTTCGCCCTCTACGCTCGATCCGCTCACGAAGGAACTGATTTACATCGCTGTTTCAGTTTCCAATTCGTGCGGATACTGCGTTCACTCCCACACGGCAGCGGCGCGAGCTAAAGGCATGACGGATGCACAGCATGCGGAGCTACTCGCCATCGTTGCGTTGGCATCGAAGACGAATCAATTGGTGACGGGGTTGCAGGTTCCAGTGGATCGGGAGTTTGATGCTGGCGCGGTGACTTGAGTCTCCGTCAGGAACAAGGCGGCAATCATGAAACAAGAACCAGCGACCGATCATGGCCGAATCTCTTTGAGAGTGGCATTGATCGGGAACCTATTGGCCCTTGCGAATTCCGCCTCGATTCTTCTCATTGATGCGCCCGGCTCTGAAATTAGGCCCATGCATTTGCCCATCTTCCTTTTCATGATTGCGATTAGTACGGCACTCCTGACCATCCCCCTGGCGATTTCCGCACTTTTGCAAGCTCGTCAGCGAACCATGGGAGCGGTCGCGATATTGCTTAGCCTGACTCCACTGTTTGTTGGGTTGTTGGCTTTTATCGCGATTGTTCATTTCTTCGACTATAAGCTCAAGGATTGAGTGGGTTTTCTCCAAAGTGGTTGTGGTCTCTAGCTACACAAGGGTGGCGGCGCGAGATATTATTGATATTGGTTTGTCTCTTCGCCTTGGAGCGAATCGATGTCCCTTGCCTCGAAACTCGTTGTCGCGGAAGAGTTTTTTGAACTCCCCGATGACGGACTGCGCCGGGAGCTGATTGAAGGACAGATTCATATCATGTCGCCTGCCAGTTATCGCCAGGGCCAGCGGTAACTTTGGCGAAGATAGGCAATTACCCGTCTTCGCTATTCTGTCTTGACGAGTAATGCCAAATGCGCTAAGGAATTGGCGAAGTTCATTTGCGACATACCAC
>JBKJSI010000215.1:0-10436 GCA_046595915.1 Pirellulaceae bacterium | reverse complement strand
GGTAGTTTGACCAAATGGGCATGTCGTTAGTTGCTGCTAGCATACAAAAACTGCCATTGGGACTGCTTGCCTTTGCTCGTTAGACTTTCAACCAAATCGAACTCCAGCCTAAGGAGGGGCAAACGCTAGTGGGTCGCGTACTGTGCGTAGCGAATCAGAAAGGCGGCGTGGGCAAAACCACAACAGCCGTCAACCTCGGCGCGGGTCTCGCCAAGGCCGGCCGCCGCACGCTCCTGATCGACCTCGACCCCCAGTGCAACGCCACCACCGGCCTCGGCATCGATCCCTCGCCCCGCCACTGGCTCATTTCCGAAAAGCCAATCCGCGAATCGATGGCCAACGCCTACCTGCCGGAACTCTTCCTACTCCCCGGCAGTCGAAGCTTCAAAGACATTGATCTTCTGGCCCGCGCCGATCATGGCGAAGCCGCAAAACTCGCCGACCAAATCACCACCGCATCCGCCTCGTTCGAGTTCGTCCTGATCGACTGCCCGCCCTCTGCGGGACCGCTAACGCAGACCGCGCTCGCCTGTGCCAATGAACTGCTGATGCCAGTCCAGTGCGAGTACTACGCCATGGAGGGCCTGACGCAAATGATCCAGGTCGTGCGGAAGATCATGAAAACGCACAAGACCGGCCTCGAATTCGGCGGCATCGTGCTCACCATGCACGACCACCGCCTCGAGCTCGCCCGCGAAGTCGACGCCGAAGTCCGCGAGTTCTTTGGAGAGATCGTTTTCGAAACGGTCATCCCCCGCGACGTCGCCGCCGCCGAAGCCCCGAGCCACGGAAAATCAGTATTGGATTATGACCCACGCTCCCGCTCCGCGCGGGCGTATATCGAACTCTGTATGGAGGTACTCGAACGTGACTAGAGATCGAAGACTTGGACGAGGCCTCGCCGCACTCCTGGGCCAACCCCTCGAAGAGGAAATGGGCCAGTCGCTCAGCGCCGCAAACGCAGCTGCAAACAACTCGACGCGCGACGTAATCTCGACGCCCTCGATCACGCTCCACCGACCAACCGCCGCGCTCAACCCGCTACTCGCCGACCCGATAGCGCCCGCGGCAAATCCCACCGAGATCCCCCTCGATCGCATCGACGCCAACCGCTTTCAACCGCGCCGCGAATTCGACGCCGCCGAGATCAAACAACTATCCGAAAGCCTCGACCAGCACCAACTCATCCAACCGATTCTCGTTCGCAAGTTGGGCGACCGCTACGAACTAATCGCCGGCGAGCGCCGTGTCCGCGCCGCCCGCGAACTCGGCTGGAGCATGATTGGCGCCGTGATCCGCGAATGCAGCGATCGCGAAACGGCCGAAATCGCGATCGTCGAAAACCTCCTTCGTAAAGACTTAAACCCCATCGAAAAAGCCCGCTCCTTCGAGCGCTACCTCGACGAACACAACTCGACGCAGGAGGAACTCGGCAAACGCATCGGCGTCGACCGCACCACGATCAACAACCTCCTGCGACTACTGGAGCTGCCCGAAGCGATCCAGCAAAACCTCGTCAGCGGCAAAATCAGTGCTGGTCACGCCAAATCAATCCTCTCGATCCGCGACAACGCCGAGCAACTCGACCTCTGCAAACGCATCGTCACTGAAGGGCTCTCCGTCCGCGAAGCCGAGCGTCTAGCTCAAGCCCTCCGCGAGTCCAAAAACACCACCGACGACACCTCCCCAGAAGAGGGGGCAACCGAAAGCACCACCCAACGCGGCCTAAGAGCCAGCCAACTCGCCTCCCTAACCCAAGAATTCCGCCGTGCCCTAGGAGCCAAGGTAGAAGTCACCACCTCCGGCGCAGGAAAAGGCAAAATCGTGATCCACTTCGCCAGCCACGACGAATTCGAGCGAATCCGAACCCACCTGACCGACACGACCTCCACCCAAGCCCGCGCCTCCTAAGTCAAAAAGAACGCCAAATAACGAACCGCCCGCCTCAAGAACGTGTCAGGTCGGGTTGTACACTTTCGCCGCCCGCGTTAGCATCGGCGAACGACTTACGGAGCGTAGCTCAGCCTGGCTAGAGCACCTGGTTTGGGACCAGGGGGTCGCAGGTTCAAATCCTGTCGCTCCGACTGATTTTTGATGGTTTTCTTTTGGTGGCCGGTTCTGCCCTTTCGCTTTGGTGGAATAGGGCCTTGTTTTCTCCACCTGGCCAATCTGGCCAGGTTTCTGAGTCAGCCCCCGCTACGGCGCGCTTAGCGTGCGTTGGAACAGTAAAGTGTCCCCTTGCTTGGGAGCTTTCGGAGGAGAATTTTGGTCGGCCGGACGGCGGTGTCGGAGATCCGCGCTGAGCGCGATGCGGAAACCTTCGCCGCGCTGGGCATATTCCTATTACGACTGAGAAATAGGCGTACTCATTTGACGAAGCAGCTGATACACGCCTTTCTTCATACGGGAGCTTGAGGGACCGTTAGTCGCGGAATTTGTGGTGGCAGTCGTCGCAGGACTTGACGATTTGGTCCATGGCTTTGGTGGCGGCGGGTTGGTCGCCTTTGCGGATTGCTTTGATGGCGTCGGCGGAACCGTCGCGCATTTCGGCGCAGAGCTTGATCCAGAGTGGACGATCTGACTCGTCGGCGATGTGATCGGTGTCGAGCATTGAGACTTGTGCGATCGCGGCGAGCGTGGCGGCGAGGGCAACGTTCTTATCGGCGGTTTGGGCGAAGCGTTTACCAGTGACGCCGCGGCGGAGGTTGTTGTTGATGATTGGAACTTGCTTCATGAGGGGCACCATTTCGCCAGCGGGCTTCCAGGCGACGGCTTCGCCCTTCTCGGGTTTGTCGACGATCGCTTTGATCGCTTTGACGGCGGCGGCGGCCTTTTGGGCATCGCCGTTTTCGGCGGCTAAATGCTTTGCGGCGGCGATGAGTTTTGCCGCGGCGGGTTTGAGGGCGTTGTCTTGATCGTGCATGCCGAGGACGAGGGCGATGGCGGCGAGGGTGTTGGCGTCGCGGCTCACTTCATTTTGCTTATCTTCGTTGTATTCTTCCGAGTCGGCGGTCGCTGCGGTGAGGGATTCGACGTAGGCCTTTACTTGCACTAACAGGTCGGCGGCGGGGGCATAGGCGGAGGGTTTGGCTTCGTCGGGGGCTTGAGCGGAACAGAGGCACAGCAGCGAACTTGCGGCAAGAAGGGTCGTGGTCACAAGGTAAGAAAATCGCAGGCGCATTGCGAACTCCTGAGTTCCGAGGCGGCTAGGGGGGAGGACGATGTCAGTTTAGTCTTGCTGCGGGGATTAGGCAGCCATATCGGGCAGATCGTTACGCCCTTTGCCGTCGCCAAGGGAAAATGGGGGTGGAAGCCCGCATTTTTGGCCGGGTTGAAGGAGAGCTAGCGTCCTTCCTAGAATCTGGCCTTTCACTAACCGGGGCCGCTCGATAATGGCAAAAGCGACGTATAAGGACGCAGGCGTGGACCTGGAGGTCTACCGAGAGTCCATGTCGCGGCTCCCGCGGCTGATGCACCGCACCTACTCGCCCCGTGCGATTCCGCTCGATGGGGGCTTCGCCGGGCTCTTTCAGCTCGATTTTGCGGGTGGGCTTTTTGCACGGAACTACAAGGATCCGGTGCTTGTCTCGTGCACGGATGGTGTGGGGACCAAGCTCAAGGTCGCCAAACTGGCCGATAAGCATGACACGGTGGGCATTGATCTGGTGGCGATGAGCGTGAATGACGCGATTTGCTGCGGGGCGGAGCCGCTCTTTTTTCTTGACTACGTTGCGATGTCGCATGACGACCCGGAGTTGCTCGAGCAAATTGTGCGCGGCGTGAGCGATGGCTGCGTTCAGGCCGATTGCGCGCTGATGGGCGGCGAGACGGCGATCATGGGCGATTTGTATGCTCGCGGCGATTATGACTTAGCGGGATTTTGTGTTGGGGTTGTGGAACGCGGTCAGGTAATTGATGGGAAGAGTATTGCGCCTGGCGATAAGGTGATTGGGATTGCTTCGTCAGGTTTGCACTCCAATGGCTATAGCCTGGTGCGGCGAGTGGTGTTTGAACTAAATGGGCTGGGGGCGGATGATTACATAGAGGAGCTTGGCGGCAAGGTTGGTGATGTGCTTTTGACGCCGACCAAGATTTATGCTTCGGCGGTGCGGCGCGTCTTGCGACACTACAAGCGGAAGTCGATTGTGCATGGCATTGCGCACATCACGGGCGGTGGGCTTTTTGAAAACATGGCGCGTATTTTGCCGCCGCATGTGAATGTGCAGATCGAGCGCGGCAGCTGGAAGGCGCCGCCGGTGTTTCCTTGGCTTCAGCGCTTAGGGGACATTGATGAATCCGAGATGATGAGCGTGTTCAATCAGGGCATCGGTCTGGCAATGATCGTGAGTCCTTACTACGTCGATAGTATCCGCCGCATGATGGAAGATGCGGGGCAGGAGACTTTTTTGATTGGTGAAGTCGTCGCGGGCGAGCCGGGAACGCGAAAAACGGGCGAAGTGGTCTGGAAGAATTAGTCGCGCTTCATTTGCCTATGGGAACCACCTTTCCTCGCGATGAGCGATAAATCGCCGGGCCCGCCCGTTTCCCCTCTGATCGGTATAAGGGTCATGATCCGCAAGTTGTACTGCGGCAACGGTGGTACACGAAATGGACTACGGCGGATTAGGCAACAAGCATGAGCCTTGGAGCCGATAGACAGAGATAGACCCTAGGAAACGTGTTCATGTTGCTATTTCACCGAGTTCGCTTCATTGCCTTCTCGCTCCTAACCGTATTGTTGGGCCCGACTGCGATTTGGCCGACATCCTTAGTCACTGCCCAATGCACGTCGTGCGGCGATGCGAACCAATGTCAGCGCGACCTTTGGTTGATCGATACGCGCGGGATTTGTGAGGGTGAGTGCGATCTGTCAAAGGCGAAGTTTTGGCGGCTTGAAGGTGATTGTAAATGGATCGCGGAAACAGAAGCTTCATTTCTGAGCACGCTCGACCCAGTCAAGTCAATCAATTTACAATTGCCGGGCTACTTGACGAGTGAAAAACTCTCCGTCGATCACCTTTGGAAACTGCGCCTTCAAGTGGAAGCCCAATCGAAATGCCGGGGACTTGGGTGTCCTCAGCATCGATCCGTGATGTGGTTGTGGCCCTCGCAGCTAGACCAAATCGGGATCGTTCGCGATACTCGCGAGAAGGCTGAGCGAGCCAACTTCGAAGGAATTCTCTTGGCCAATTTCCTGGCCAAGTTCCCCGCTGAAATGCGGGTGAATCTCGTCGGTTACAGCCTTGGTGCGCGGATCGCAACCGGTGCGGCGCATCACTTGGCGATGGGAATCGCTGGAACACCGCCTTCGACCATTCGCTTGACCGCGGTACTCATTGCGGCGGCCGTTGACGCAGAGTGGCTGGAGCAATGCCAGCCACACGGTCTCGCGCTCCAACGATTTGAACGGGTATTGATCTTTACTAATTGCAAAGATCGTATGCTGTTGCGATATCGGTTCATCAATCGGAACCGCAATTCGCCTGCGCTGGGACTGGCTGGACTTCTCATGCCCAACGCCGAGACGGCGGCGAATGTGAAGCAGTGGGAAGTGCATCAACTTGTTGGCCGCAAGCATAACTGGGTGCGCTACATTGAAACGCCAGAGATCATGACGGAGATTGCGGAGTATGCGCTGTTTTTGCACGATTCGCCGCCATAAACTCAGCTGCCTGCTGATTTCACATAGATCGGATTCGAAAGGATCCAGATCCGTTTTTCGCCGGCGACGTCGAGCCAGGCTTCAATGCGATAGATTCCGGGCTCGGTGACCTTTGCGTCAAAGAGAGGACCGTCAGCTTCGGTTAAGATCTTGCCCGAGCGGATGAGGCGCCAATGGGCGTCGAGTGGCGCTTGAGCTTTGAAGGTCATGTTTTCGGCGAAGGGGACGCGGCTGCCCATTTCGTGGCGGGAATCGCCATCCATGAGAGCGAAGTCGAAACTGGTTGTATCGGCGATCCAGTCGAAACCGACAAAGCAGCGGCTGTTTTGGAGTGCGTCCCAGACGGCTTCTTGGGTGAGCTCTTTCATGAGGAGATGCGTACCGACGAGGCCGAGGCTGTGTTCGTAATAGTCGAGTTGGAGCCGGTAGAGTTCGTCGCCGGGCTTGGCGGTTTTGAGATTGGGGAGGAACGCGCTGGCGAGGGTTGCGTCGAGTTCGAGAAGTTTGTCGCCAAGTGGATCTTCGACGCGGACTTTCTTGTCGCCTGAGAGCTTGAGGACAATGCCGGTGTTTTGATGGGCGTCGTTCGCGGAGACGCCGCAGTGAGGATAAACCTTGCAGAGTTCGTCCCAGCGGCGGAGGTAGTCTTCCGGATAGTCTTGCAGTGCGGAAAGCGCCTCGCGCGGATACTTCTTAAAGATGTCGCCGGTTTGCACGAGCCAGATTGGATTTTTGAGGTTGGCGAGCAGTC
Source organism: Pirellulaceae bacterium (assembly GCA_046595915.1). Classification (GTDB taxonomy): domain Bacteria; phylum Planctomycetota; class Planctomycetia; order Pirellulales; family Pirellulaceae; genus JBKJSI01. Next base: position 4,023 of record JBKJSI010000215.1, on the reverse strand, counting down.
GTTTTTCGGTTTTGAAGTCGGCGTGGGTGTTGTAGATCTCATTGCCGGTCATGCCGACGATATTGAGTTCCATTCGCTCTTCCAAATGCGACAGAAAAGTCATGCCGCCTCGGCCGGTGACGATGTTTGAATATTCTTGAATGGGCGCGGCCTCAAAATTCTTCATGCTTTCGCGGGGATAGACGAGGAGGCCCTTGGCTTCTGCGCCGGGGATGAGGAGGACGCCATCGCGGAGGCCCTTGTGCCCATCCGTAACGAAGTCGTAATGGGGAGCGGGATGCTCGGTAAAGAGGATGACCTTGGTCCCCACTTTTTTTGCGGCGACGACGATCTCTTCCGGTTTGCCGCGACTGTCGTGCGAGAGCAGAGAATGGACGTGGAGATTGGCGCGGTAATCGGCGAAGGGGCCGGGCCGCGAGATTGCTTTTCGTTTGTCGGCAAAGTCTTCAACGGCAGCGTGGATTTCGGCGATTCGCTTGGCGGCGAGTCGATCTATCGCATCTTCACCGTTTAAACTTCGCGTAAGTACTACCAAAGCCACGAGAACGAGCACTGAGGCGGACATTAACGCGAAGGATTTTGGCATGACGGCATTCCCTAGAAACCTTCCTACTCCCATCGATAGGGCGATCAGACTAACATGCCGACAATGGCTTCGCAGGGGTCGAAATGGGAAAACAATTCCAGCGCAGCTAGTTGAATTTATCTTTGTTTGTTTCGTGAAGATTGTCGGCCTTTGCGGCTAAGTCGTTTGCCTCACGATCGGCCTTGGTCGCTTCGTCAATGAGAGGACTCATCTTGGCATTGAAGTCTTCGATGGTCGTGACCTTTTCGTCGATGATCAGATCGGCGACGGCTTTGAAGTGGCGTTTGGATTTTGCGAACCGGAGGAATGCCTGCTGCTTCGCTTTCCAGTATTCGGCATGGATTGCCGCAACGTTTTTCTTGGCGGCCTGCTCGAATTTTTGAGCGGCGATTTCGAAATTGGTTGCGGCAAGATCCATATTGGCGGCAAGCTCTTTTGAGGTCGGGGCAAGTTGCCCGCGATTATCGGGAAAGCCGCTAAGGTTTTCCTCGGTAAATAGTTCAGCGTACTTTGCCCCTCCCTGCTTTGCCGCGGCGTTACCGGCATCAATTGCAATATTCGCTTCGCTCACGAGCTGGTTGGCGCTGTTTGTCCCGAAATAGAGTACTCCGCTTCCGAGGAGGATCAGCGCACCAAGTGCAAGAAATACGATGCGAACGATGTTGTTCATGGATTATTTTTCCTGATTTTGGAACAAGGTTACGGAAGGTGTTTCGCAGGAGTGGCCGAACTCCAGGGGAATTTGACTGTCATTTCTCGCTTACGCTTCGGATTGTGATGGGTGGTCTAGGGCATTGGAGGGGCGGGAAGCGATGGGGGAGGCAATGGAATCGAATCAGGTTCCTCGGATTTCTTCTGCGACTTGGTTTCGTTGACGCGGAATGATTCGATCAAGATGGGAAGCTGGCCCTTTACGCCGAGATCGGCGAGACCCTTCAGCTCTGACGCCTCGGAGGTCGCGAGCATAATGATGCTCAAGCCATGGTCACTTTTTATCGCACTCGGAGAAAGCAGGATGACTCTGCCCCAGCAAGCGACTTTCTTTTTTTGTGGGTGGGGAATCGTTGAAGAAAATTCAAAACCGTAACCGCTGTACTTGCCGAATTTCATCTCCCCTTCACGTCCCAGAACAAACTCGGGAAACCCCTTTTCGATTTGGCCGCGGAGCTGCTCGCTGAGAAACTGCAGTTGAATGGTTGCCAATTCGCCGCTCCCCTCGACTTGGCAGGAGCCGACGGCGAAATTCTCTTGGGTGTATGTACCGTCGTCACCTAAGTCGAGATTGCGGAAAGCCTTCATGGAATTCGGGCTATCGTCCTGGCCCGCCGATTTGTCAAACTCCCATCCACTTGGGTATTCAAACTGAAAGGGAACGAATTTGGCGATATGTTTTTCGGAGAGATTTTCTTTTTCGTGTCGGTAGGTTTTCCCCTTTTCTGGTTTAGGGTCTTCCACAACTAATTGTTGCTCTTTGTTTGCGACATTCACCCCAGTAACGGCCCCCGCAAAGCCAACGAACTGAATGTTCACGGTTGCCTGACCATCATTTGTGTCGCACACCAAATCGAAATTCAGCCCGACGTTTTTCAGCTTATCGCCCTCTTCCCAATTAACCGACAGGCCTGTGTAGTTGATGTCCTTTAGCTGTCCATGCTCAGCTCGAATAGCCGCGAAGACCTCCTTGGCTTTCTCGATTGGAAACTGCTTCTGAATCTCTGGATGAAGCATTTCATGAGCTTTATTGTCCTCGCCACGGAAAATGAGGTACACCAACGGCATCTTGCGCAAAACGTAATAGTCAGCAATCGTCTTGTTGAATTTGGCGTCGCTGACAAGGCGTTTACCCAGCGCCTGACTCAAATTTTCGAGTTTCGATGAAATGAACTCGAAACGAGTGATCTGATTGTCGCAGTGGCTCAGTTCGATTTCGAGGAGTCCCCGATCAAAAGGAATCTTTGCCTTGGTCGTATAGCTGAGTCGACCATTCACTTTCTTGGTCTGCGTGGACTCGGTCCAGTCGTCGTCTTTAGGCTTGCCCAGTGACGTGTGGATCTCCTCCAACACAAATTGCAGGACGGGCTGATCGACTTTTTCCAACAAGTCAGGATGCAATTGCAGCAGAAGCGCCAAAGCGTCGCCATCGGCAACCGCCTTCATCAAGGATTCGAGTCCGATTTTTGCGGGCAGGGATTTGGGATTTTTCGGCTTGAATTCGTCGGCCTCCCGGGAGGAGGGTTGCGCAAAAACAGAAGCCGTGAATGCACAGCAAAGGAAGAGACCGAGCAGCGCTGAGAACTTAGCCATAAGGTCACGCAAGGTTCGCTTGGATGGTGAGATGAAGGCCGCCTGGGGGCCTTCTGTCTCAGATAAAGCGAGTGCGTGAGGGAATGACGACAAGAAAAATCGACTGGATTGGCTAGATTTCCTAAACTTGCGAAATCGGGACGCCAGTCACGAAACAACCAAATTCGAAAACGCTGTGTCATTTCCCTGGGACAGGGCCTCCACTCGGGCTGCACATGTCATCGTTGTCACCTCGCTCATGGCCAAAGCGATGGCAGAGCGGCTAGGCAATTTTCACCCAGGTGGTATATTCACCCAAATTTTGTGGGCGAATGGGCTCAAGAAACGAAAAAGGAGGATTCTTGCTCGCCGCAACAAGAATCCTCCCAATTTGGCTGCCCGTTCACGAGAGGGGAATCCCGCGTTCGGAGACCCACAGCCGTATGTTCCATATCGGGACGCTTGGAAATTCACTTTAGGTTGATCTCGCGTTCCCGACTGAGGCTTCCACAAATTGCACATGAGCGTCGTCAGTTTCGTCAAATTCCGAAACACGAGGTTCAAGTATCGATGATCGCGAATCGCATCCCAATCACCCGCAGGATTGACCATGTCCAAGATCGCCATGCTCGCGCTGGAAGACGGCGCCGTTTATTCGGGACATTCTTTTGGCGCCGAAGGTGAGGTCGATGGGGAAGTTTGTTTCAACACCTCGATGACCGGGTATCAAGAGATTTTGACCGACCCGAGCTATCGCGGTCAGATCGTCACGATGACCTATCCACAAATCGGCAACTATGGCGTCAACGAGACGGATGTCGAGAATGCCGCGCCGCATTTGGCCGGCTTTATCGTGAAAGAAAATAGCCGCATCGCGAGCAATTTCCGGTCAACGGGAAGTCTCGATGCGTATCTCAAGAAACACAACGTCGTGGGGCTGGCTGGAATCGATACCCGCGCGCTGGTGCGCCATATCCGCAGTCGCGGGGCGCTGAAGGGCGTGATTTCGACGCTCGAACAAAATCCAGAAAAGTTGGTTGCGAAAGCGAAAGCGAGTCCTGGGCTGGTCGGGCGCGATTTGGTGCGCGAAGTTTTGCCCTCGCAATCGAGCCTTTGGACTGAAGGAATGGGGGAATGGGCCGACTTGCCTGGAT
>JBKJSI010000825.1:0-13375 GCA_046595915.1 Pirellulaceae bacterium | reverse complement strand
ATGTTGGCGGCAGGCCGTTTCACAGTTGGCCCGCGTTTATGCCGGTGGTTTTTGAACTGGCCGTGCTCGGCGCCGCCGTTTCCACCGTCCTTGGAATGCTGGCGCTCAATGGTCTTCCTTCGCCCTACCATCCCGTCTTCAACGTGCCAGATTTCGCTTTGGCGAGCCGAGACAAATTCTTTTTGGGAATCTTCGTCACCGATCCCATCTTCAAGCGCGAGGTTGTGCATTCTTTTCTTTCGAGCCTTCATCCCGACGCAGTCTACGAGGCGCCAAAATGAGCGACTCTTCTTCATCAATGTTAGGACGCGTCGCAAAAATGCTCTGGCTTAGCATCTGCCTCATTGGCTGTCATCGCGATATGCGCGATCAACCCCGATACGAAACGCTGGAGGCAAGTGACTTCTTCGCGGACAAGATGGCGGCAAGAGCGCCGGTAACGGGAACGATCGCTCGTGGGAAAATGCGATCGGATGGTCCCTTTTTCACCGGCAAGGAGCACGGCCAATTCATTCTCGAGCCGCCGATTTCGGTCGATCGCGCGCTTCCAAAGCGCGGGCATGAACGGTTTGATATTTATTGTGCCGTTTGTCATGCCCGAACAGGGGAGGGCGATGGGATGGTGGTTCAGCGGGGGATGCGCCGCCCCCCGTCGCTGCACGATATCCGATTGCGTGAGGCTCCTGCGGGACATTTCTTTGATGTGATCACGAACGGTTTCGGAGCGATGCCCAGTTACAAGGCGCAAATCGGGGAACAAGACCGCTGGGCCATCACGGCGTATGTCCGCGTATTGCAAATGAGCCGCCGCGCATCGCTCGATGACGTGCCCCCTGTAGAGCGCAAGCAACTGGAAGGGGCGCCATGACAAACGCACATGCAGCTGCGACTACTCTTAGGTCGTTGCAACACACTTCGTTCATTGTTGGAATTGGCTCGGCATTGCTTTGCGCTCCCACGGCCTACTTTTTACCTAGGTCATTTTTCCCAGCCTATTTGGTCGCCTTTTTGTTCTGGTTGGGCCTGTCATTAGGTTCGCTCGCAATCGGCATGCTTCATCACTTGACGGGAGGCAGCTGGGGGGTGGCGATTCGTCGGATCGTCGATTCCGCAGCCGCCGTCTTGCTGTTATTGACTCTGCTCTTTCTCCCCATCGTCGTTGGAATGCGATATCTCTACGTCTGGACGGACCCGGAACTCATGGCCAATGACGAAGTGTTGAGAGCGAAATCAGGCTACCTCAATTCGAGCCAGTTTCTGATTCGTGCAGCTCTCTATTTCGGGATTTGGCTGCTCTGGTCGTTCGTGCTTCTTGCTGCGACCGCTACGAGCAACCTTGAAATCCAGCAGCGACGCCGGCGCTTCCTCGCAACCTTCAGCGGATGGGGACTCGTGTTTTGGGGATTAACCGTCACCTTCGCCTCGATCGACTGGGCGATGTCGCTGGAGCCACACTGGTACAGCAGCATGTACGGCGTCCTCTTCATGGCCGGCCAAGGCGTTTCCGCGATGGCGCTCGCCACTCTCGCCGCCATCTTCATCCGCTGGCGCGTCACCAAAATCAACTTGCTGACCACTGGCAGGCAACAAGATCTTGCCAATTTCTTGCTGGCCTTTGTCATGTTCTGGAGTTACGTGTCGCTGATGCAGTTCTTGATCATCTGGTCAGCGAATTTGCCCGAAGAAACTCCGAGGTACCTCGCTCGCAGTCGCGGCGGATGGCAGTTCATTATCTATGGCCTGGTAATCCTGCATTTCCTGGTTCCGTTTTTAGTCCTCTTACTTCGCGAATCCAAACGCAACACGCGGCGATTCGTTTCGATTGCATGTTTGCTGCTCGTGATGCGCTTTGCCGATCTCTGTTGGCTTATTCTCCCGCCATTCATTCCATCTCCACTAATTGGAAATGGTCGGGAAGTGATCGGCCTTTGGCCTTTACTTCTCACCATGCCAGCAATTGGAGGCCTTTGGATCGCCTTATTTTCATTTCATTTGTCGCGGCGGGTCCATTGGCCGGTCGCTGAAACCCTTCGCGCTCCGGAGCAATCGCATGTCAGCGCACCACACCACACCACGCAGGTGGATGAGGATGCAGTCGCGCGCGGATACGAGTTGCGCGATGTGAAGCCAGGAATCATCCTCTCCTTGACGGGCGCGATCTCCGTCCTGGTTCTCATCAGTATCATCATACTTTGGCAATGGTCTCGCGCGACGAGAAGTGCAGACGCGCGAGGTGACACACAAGATCATCCAGATGAATTGATTCGGACTGCGCCTCTTCTTCAGACGTCTCCGATCCAGGATTACGCCAGATTCGCCGCGAATCAGGAGCGAATACTAACGACCTATGGCTGGTCAGACCGCGAAAAACGCATAGTACGCATCCCCATTGAGCGAGCGATGGAAATAGCTCTCGAGCGGGGGCTTCCGAAGCCAAAAGTAATCACCACGGTTACTCCTCAGGAATCAAATCCATGAACGGGGTTTTCATCAATGCACGCCTTGCATTGGTGCTCTGTCTGACATGCGGAGCACTTCATGCCCATGCCCAATCCCGGCCAATCGGGGCCGAAGTCGGCATCGAGCAGCACCTGGGCGCGCAAATCCCTTTAGATCTTGAGTTTAAGGACGAGCAAGGCCGAACGATCGAACTGCGCAGTTTCTTCGGCGACAAGCCGGTGATTGTTGTCTGTGTCTACTATCGCTGTCCCATGCTCTGTAACGAGGTCCTCAATGGAGTTTTGAAGTCCAGCCAGGCGATGAATCTCGAATTAAACAAAGACTATGCAATTGTCACGATCAGCGTCGACCCACGTGAAACGCCGGAACTTGCCGTCGCCAAGAAAAAGAAATACGCGGGTCGCTACCTGCGGCGTGGCGCGCAAGAGGGATGGCGATTTCTTACTGGCGACGCGAACTCCATTGACTCGCTGACCAAAACCGTCGGGTTTCGGTATCGCTATGATCGACAAACCGATCAATACGCTCACGCCAGCGGCATTGTCATCGCAAATGCAGACGGAAAACTCTCGCATTATTTCTATGGGATTGACTATCCACCCGACGACCTTCGACTAGCGCTAGTAGAAAGCTCACGAGGCGCCATTGGCAGTCTCGTCGATCAAGTGTTGCTTCTATGCTTTCACTACAACCCGAAAACGGGCCGATATGGCGTCGCAATCTCCGCGGTTTTGCGATTGGCCTCATTCGTGCTCGTAATCGTTGGCGCTTCCTACCTATTTCGAATGGCGCGCCTCGAAATGCGACGCAGCCGAAGGGTCGCTGCTGCATCATGAACGAAGAATTCCGCCTAATGCCAGAGCAAGCGTCTTCTATTTCGCCGGAAATAGATCGCCTCTATGTATTTCTCTGCGGCCTTAGCGGCGTAATGTTGATGGTGATTGGCTCTGCCATCTTATTTCTGGCGATTCGCTATCGACAAGGCTCGCGAGTGGATCGACGCCCTACGAAAACTCATTTTTTCGCCATCGAGGCAAGTTGGATTGTTGGTCCCTTCATTATCGTCATGCTGATCTTCTTCTGGGGCGCTCATTTGTATCTGAGCCACTCCACGCCGCCGGATGATGCAATGGAGATAACCGGCGTCGCCCGTCAGTGGATGTGGAAATTCCAGCATCCCGACGGCCGCGCGGAGATTAATGATCTGCATGTGCCGTTGGGACAAAACGTGAAGGTGCGGCTAATTTCGGAAGATGTTATTCACAGTCTCTATATTCCTGCATTTCGCGTGAAGCAAGATGTCCTACCTGGCAGGTATACAACTTTATGGTTCAAACCAACGAAGGTCGGACGGTATCATCTTTTTTGCGCGGAATACTGTGGCGCAAAGCACTCGCAGATGCAAGGCGTCGTCCATGTCCTTGAGCCTGCGAAATATCAGGCATTTCTGGCGGGTGCGCTAAGTGACCAGTCGCCGACGAACGTCTCGCTTCTTGAACAGTTTCGCTGTCATACATGCCATCAGGGGGGCGGTGAGGCAAGCCGGGGGCCGCCGCTACAAGATCTCATCGGAAAAAAGGTTCCGCTGACCAGCGGTCAAACGGTCGTCGCCGATGAAGCGTATATTCGGGAATCGATAGTGCGCCCGCAAGCCAAGATTGTCGCTGGCTATCCAGCATTGATGCCTTCGTTTGACGGCCAGATTAGCGAAGAGGGACTTAATCAGATTATCGCTGAAATCAAATCGCTTGGCGGCGGCGACCGCAAAGCGCGCGGGAATGCTGACGATGCAATCAAACGAGGACCCGAGCAGAAACCTGACGCTCCTATGCAAGGAGCGCTCCCATGAACCCCATTCCCAACCAACGCCCGCGAAACTACCTGACGGCCGGATACACTTGGCAAAGTTGGCTCCTGACTCGCGATCACAAACGGATTGCGATTCTCTATTTGCTGGCTATCACGGGCTTCTTTGTGATCGGGGGCATCGCCGCGACGGTCGTGCGCATCGAGCTCATGACGCCCCATGGCGACATCGTCGAATCGGAAACCTACAACAAGCTATTCACGATGCACGGCATCATGATGGTATTTTTTTTCCTGATTCCGGCCATTCCCGCCGTCTTAGGAAACTTCCTCATTCCGCTCATGCTCGGTGCGCGGGATTTGGCGTTTCCGCGCATCAATCTCCTGAGCTGGTATCTCTTTATGTTGGGCGGAGCTCTCACACTTTATGCGACGCTCCGCGGTGGCGTCGACACAGGCTGGACTTTTTACACACCCTATAGCAGCACATATGCGAATTCCTATGTCATGGCCACCGCGGTTGGAATCTTCATCACCGGCTTTTCTTCGATCTTAACCGGGCTCAATTTCATTGTGACAACTCACAAAATGCGCGCGCCGGGGCTCACCTGGTTTCGGCTTCCGCTTTTCGTGTGGTCCATGTACGCGGCAAGCTTAATCATGGTCCTGGCGACGCCAGTCGTCGCCATCGCGATCGTGCTGGTTGCATTAGAGCGATTGTTCGGCATTGGAATCTTCGATCCCGCGATGGGCGGAGATCCACTCCTGTTTCAGCACCTGTTTTGGTTCTATTCCCACCCGGCGGTTTACATCATGGTGCTGCCGGCATTTGGTGTGGTAAGCGAGTTGATCGCCTGCTTCACCCGCCGGCGTCCCTTTGGCTATGCATTTATTGGCTTCTCGAGTTTCGCCATCGCCATCATCGGATTTCTGGTTTGGGGACATCACATGTTCGTCAGTGGCCAGTCCGTGTTCGCGGGCCTCGTCTTTTCATTCTTAAGTTTTTTCGTCGCGATCCCCTCCGCCATTTAGGTCTTTAATTGGACTGCAACCCTTCACAAAGCGTCCATCAGCTATGACACTCCCATGCTGTATGCGCTGGGCTTTATTGGGCTCTTCACGCTCGGAGGTCTTACGGGACTGTTTCTGGCCGCCTTAGCGGTGGATGTCCACGTTCATGACACGTACTTCGTCGTCGCCCACTTTCATTACATCATGGTCGGCGGCACGGTCATGGCCTATCTCGGCGGAATTCACTTTTGGTGGCCGAAAATGACTGGTCGCATGTACCCCGAAGGCTGGGCGCGACTCTCAGCAATCCTGATCTTTATTGGCTTCAATCTGACTTTCTTTCCGCAGTTTATCCTCGGGTACTTGGGAATGCCCCGCCGCTACCATGTCTACCCAGAAGAGTATCAAGTACTGAATGTCATGTCCTCCGCAGGCGCATCGATTCTCGCGATAGGCTACGCCTTTCCGCTGACCTATTTGCTTTGGTCATTGCGCTACGGCCAGCGCGCCAGCGACAATCCCTTCGGTCACACAGGTCTGGAATGGCGCACGCCTTCTCCCCCTCCCACCGAAAACTTCGCGTCCGTGCCAATCGTTAACGAAGAAGCCTACGACTTTGATTTAGTTCAGACTCAGCAGCGCGTCGTTGAAGAGGAGGCCGCCGTTGTCTAGCCACTCGTCTGAACTCGCGCACCACTTTCATGATGTGAAGCAGCAGCGCGAAGCGGCGGAACTGGGAATGTGGTTGTTCCTGGCAACGGAAGTGATGTTCTTCGGTGGTTTATTCCTCGCCTACTTCGTTTATCGAATGCATCACGAGGAAGCATTCGCAGCGGCAAGCCGCACGCTCGATCTAACGCTCGGAACAATCAATACGCTGATTCTGCTTAGCAGCAGCCTGACCATGGCGTTGGCAGTGCGAAGTCTGGATCGTCAGCAGCACTCGTCAAGCGTTCGCCATCTGCTAGCCACCACGGCTCTTGGCGTCATCTTCCTAGGCATTAAGTCCTACGAGTACCACCATAAAGTTGTCGAAGGCCATAATCCATTTCTGCAAGGGAGGTTTAATTGGCCAGGAGCACAATTCGAAGGCGCGGCGGCTTATTTCAACCTCTATTTCCTCATGACCGGCTTGCATGCGCTGCACATGATCATTGGTATTGCCCTCTTGCTGTTATTGGCCCTCCTCATCCGACGCGGGCGCCTGCGAGGCGAGAGCAAAATCGTCATTCACAACATGGGACTCTACTGGCATTTCGTCGACCTGGTGTGGGTGTATCTTTTTCCTCTCTTCTATTTGATCAGCGCCCGCGGCATGCTATCGGGGAGTGGCTTCCCATGAACGAAAAAAGCACCGATGGCCAAATCGAGCAGACTTCCGTAGCGACCTACTTTGGCGTTTTCATTTCGCTGGTAATGCTGCTTCTTCTGACCGTTGCGGCGGGGGAGATCGATCTGGGGTGGCTCAATTTGCCAATCGCACTCTTGATCGCAACCTTCAAGGCGAGCCTAATCCTGGCGTTTTTTATGCATCTCTATAACAGTTCGAGCCTGGTGAGGCTCATTGCGTTCGCGGGACTGTACTGGCTGGCGATTCTAATGGGCTTGGCGCTTTGCGACTATCTCGCGCGCCCGGCGGTTTAGAGAATTAACGTTTCGTTCTGGGACCAGATGCACCAACCGACGGTGGCTATCTTGGACGTGTTGTAAAACAAGCCTCTTTCACCTCGCGCCAATTTGGCAGTTGCTTTCCGCCACTTTGCCACCAACACCGTGCGCGTGCTACCATCGCCACCGACAACCAACTTTCCTCGTCGGCTTGCGCGCGAACTGGTGCGTCCAACAAATGCGCACTGCCCGGCAAACCTAGCCGTTTTTAACCCACCCGGCCGCCAGCTACTCCCCAACCTTCATCATCCGCCTCCCCGCATCGACCACCAGCGCACGCTTCCCCTTCATCACCACCTGATGCCCCTCCGCCTCCAGGAGCGCCTTCTGCGCCGCGATCCCGCCCGGGTACTTGGGATTGATCTCATTCTCCCCCTTCAGCGTCCGCCAATACGGCGTCACCCGCTTCGCGCCCGCCTCGATCGCCTCCTGAGCCGCGTTCGCCGCGATCCAAGCAAAAATCCCCGTGCAAATCGGGCACGCGGTAGTCGCATCATGTTCCTTCGCGATGACCGCGCGAATCGCATTGATATTCAGCAGCTTGCCCTTGCGCGCCTTCGCCATCACCGCATCGACCTCGCGCGGTGAGGGAATCACCATCGTCCCTTCGCCGCACGTCTTCACCATCCGCCCGCTGATTTTCTCGATCTTCGGCAGATCTTTGTCATTCGCCAGTTTCTCGCGCCAGCTTTTCTTCGCTTTCGACTCTGCCATGTGACCCCTCTCCAACGAAAAAATCCCCGGCGACTATTGGCCTGCCGGGGATTTTCGCAAATCACATTGCCGTTCGCCAGAGCGAGCGTGCTTATCGCCCGAGCTTATCCGCCAATTCCTTGGCGTCATAAACCTTGATCAGCGCTTCCTTAATCGCCCGCGCGTCCACCGAAGTGGCACGCGCCTGGACGTCTTCGAAAGCAAAATCAAGAACCAGCGACTGGAGGTTGCCATCGAAAATCAGGCCCACGAGTTCGCCCTTGGTGTTCACCACCGGGCTGCCCGAGTTGCCGCCGATGATGTCGGCGGTTGTGACGAAGTTGAACGGCGTCTCCGGATTGATCTCGTTCTTCTTCTCGAGCCAGCGCTTCGGCAGTTTGAAAGGATCAACACTCCCATGCGCCTCAGCGTGCTTGAAGGTGTCGCCCATCTTGGTGATCGGTTCAATCTTCTTGCCCAGGTCGGTGTAACCCTTCACAGGGCCAAACGCCAATCGCAGCGTAAAGGTCGCATCGGGATAGGTATCGGTCCCCTTCATCGCGAACAGGGCCTCCGCGATTTTGGCGTAGGCGGTTCGCTGTGGCTCATCCACTTCGGTTTCGTAGCGAGTGCGAACCTTGCGCGCCGCCTCATCAATCGCGACCGCGAGTTGAATGAAAGGATCGGTCGACTTCCGCAATTCCTCCGGAGACATCGCCGCAAGTTTCTTCCGAGTCTCGACATCCGCGAGCTTCGTCCCCGCAACAAGCTCCGCCGCGCGATTGCGAGGCGACTTGCCGCCGAGAATCGCCTTGGCAAGTGCATGCCCGGGACCGACCTTTTCGACAAACATGCTCAGCGAATCGGCCAGCCGGATCGTCTCGAGGTCTTCATAAATGGGCGCCTCAGAAAACAATTCCTGCTTCAGCGAATCGAGCCCCGATTCAGCGTACTCGGGAAGCCGTTCGCCGTTCGGCTTTTTGGACTCGTCAGCCAATCGCACCAGCGTCCGCGCGACGCCAAAGTAACTCGAATCAAACGCCAGTCCCCGCTCAAGCATCGAGTACTCGATGCGGAATTCCTTCAGCTTCACCAGGCTCTTTTCGATCGCCTCAAAAGGATTCGCGGAGCCCGGGCCCGCTTTCGCGAGTTCATTGCGAATCAGTGCCTCATCCGCTTCCTTCTTCGCAAACAGCGCCGGATCCTGCAAACCCGCGAGACCGCCCAAACGCGCCTTGCGGCTGTTTTGAATGCCGAAGAGGTCATCCTGCGCGCGGCGCATGTTTTCCAGGCTGCGATCGCCAAACGTTTTGAGATTCACTTCGCGGCGGCGAAGCAGATCGAGCGTTTCGGGAAACTGAATGTCGCGGAGATACTTGAGATGGGCCACGGTATTGAGGCGGCTCGTGCGACCGGGATGGCCGCTGACGAGCGTGAGTTCGCCTTCCTTCACACCGACATCGCTCCACGCCAAGAAATGCTCGATCTTCGCCGGCTTGTCATTCTCGTAGACGCGAAAGATCGCACAATCGAGGTCATAGCGAGGGAACTCAAAATTATCCGGATCGCCCCCGAAGAAGGCGATATCCTTCTCAGGCGCAAAAACAAGCCGCACATCGGTGTACTTTTTATAGCAATAGAGGTGGTATCGCCCGCCTTGGTAGAGGGTAACGACATCGCTGCGAAGCTGCGTTTTTTCCGTCGACTCCTTCGAGATCGAGTTGATCGCCGCACGACGCGCCTTCTGAGCCGCCGCCGCATCCGCGCCCTTGGGCACCGCTTTATTCACTCGTTCGGTCACATCCTCAATCGAAACGAGCACATTGAGTTCGAGATCAACGCACTTAATCTCCTTGTCGTGCGTTCGGGCATGAAAGCCGTCATGCAGATAGTTGTGGTCGGCCGAACTCATTTTCGCGAGCGCGTCGGCGCCGACATGGTGATTGGTCAGCACGAGCCCATCAGACGACACAAAAGACCCCGAGCCGCCACTATTGAAGCGAACGCTCGACAGCCGCAAGTGATCAAGCCACTCCTGCGTCGGCTCAAAGCCATACTTGTCCTTGAGATGCTTGATCGGCGGGTTCGTGTAGAGCCACATGCCTTCATCGGCGAGCAATTGCATGGACGTTCCCAAGCAAAGCAAGAGGGCGAGAGAAAAGGACGAGAGTTTCATAACAACACTCCTGAGAAGACACCCCCACAACGCGCGAGGAGGTCATGGAAAGGTCTTTTTGATGAATCGGATTGGGTGATTAAGTCGACGAATTGGGTTTGGGACGCTTAATGCCATAGAGCAGGAGAACGAACATCAGGACTGCGAATAAAGCAAAAGAGATATTCTGGGCATAATTCACGGTATGAATCACCCCCGCTTTGTCTGCGTACTGATAGGTAAATGCCTCTGCGACGCTCTTAACCTTTTCGAAATCGAGCTTCGAAATAATCGTCGGCGAGAAATTGAGCAGCGCCATTAGGACGCCGCCAAGTGAACCACCCGCGATAAGTCCTGAAGCCAGTAGCACACCGGGGCTGGTTTCCGTTTCGGCAATTTCGGCGACTTCATCTCTCTCAACGGATTTCGGCTTCTTCGAGTTAAGCCAAGCATCGACGCCCCAGCGAACAATGCCGCCTAGGAAAATCGGCGTTGTGTATTGCATGGGGATATATGCGCCGACTGCAAATGCGAGCGACGACACGCCGCAAAGTTCAAGCGTGATCGCAATCATCGCACCAATTAATAGCAACCCCCACTTCACGCGACCCGACAACACGCTGTTAATGATCGCAGCCATCACCTGCGTCTTAGGGGCAGGAAACTTAAAGCTCACTGTCGATCCATCGTCACGTTCATTAAGCGATCCCGTGACAGTGGGGTCGATGATGAACCGCGCCATGCCTGTGTCATCGAGCAGATAATGTGCGCCGGAGGTTGGTGTGAAGCCGGCGCATCGGGCAGGTCGCCATACATGATAATCCTTACCCTCGTGCGATTTGGTTTCGGTGATCTGCTTGAGGGTTTCGGCATCGACTCCTCTCACAAGGCGGTTTTTGTCAATCCAAAACGCCCCCATGATATCTTCGGAGCTTGTTTTCTTACTTTCGAGAACCGTTGCCAATTTGAGCGTTTCGCCGTCGACTGTTTTTTCTTCCCCATCTTTGGCTTGATCGGCTTCAAGGCGCGGGAGTAGCGACGAGTTCGGTTTGTTAACGGTCGTTTCGCCATCTTTTCTTGCAACGGTTTTCGACACATCGGCGACAATCGTTCCCGCGCTGTTGAATACTAAGAGCGTGCCTCCGATTACCAAGGCGGAGACCAATGCGCCAATCAAGATCGCGTATTGTTGATAAACCGGCGTTCCGCCGACGAGGAAGCCGGTCTTCAGGTCTTGCGATGTCGTACCGCCATTGGAGGCTGCTATACAAACTACAGCGCCGATAGACAACGCGAGAACGCGCTCAGCGGGGCCGGTCATGTTGAGAACGAGAAAAATGAGGCACGTTACCAGAAGCGTGGCGATCGTCATGCCTGAAATCGGATTGGACGAACTTCCAATCTCACCGGTAAGTCGCGATGAGACCGTGACAAACAAAAAGCCGAAACCCAAAACCAGCGCCGCCGCAAGTACTGATGCGCCAACACTTAGCTCGGTTGAAAGCCAGAGGGCAAGCAATCCAAGTAGGCCGATGGCGCCGCAAACAACGATCCACATTGGCATATCACGATTCGTGCGTCGCGTTGCGCCTACTGCTGCCGTTCCTCCAAGCGAAGCGAAGCCGGACAGAATTGTTCGAAGGATCATCGGCATGGTTCGGCACATACTAATGATGCCCGCAGCGGCGACGCAGCCAGCGCCAATGCTACGAATGTAATGCGTGCTTAGGTCGCCGGTGCTCATCTCACCAATGATCTTGCCATACTCTTCCCGCTCAGCGCCAAACATGTTGATGGTTGGCGCGATGACGAGGTATCCCATTACCGCGCCCGCCATCATGACCGCGCTCGTGCGGAATCCGATGATGTAGCCAACGCCTAAGAGTTCACCGGCAGCATCGGTTGCGATCGCCGCCGCCTTATTGAAAAACTTCAGCGGCCAAATGATTGTCTCAGGCAGAAACTTGAAGAGCGCGACAATCAGCTTGTGAACAAACGCCAATCCAAAACCAATCGCCACTGTCGCGCCGCTCGTTCCCCCTTGTTCGCCGGTTTGTAGAACAGTCGCGCAGGCAGTGCCTTCGGGGTAGAGGAGCTTTCCTGGTTCACCTGCTTTGCCGTGGAGTCGCACGATGAATGCGCGGCGTAGCGGGATCATCATGAGGATGCCAAGGAGGCCGCCCAATACCGAAACGATCATGACGCGCGACAGGCTCATGTCGAAACCGAGGAGCATCAGGCCCGGCATCGTGACGCCGACGCCGAAGGCGATTGACTCACCTGCGGAGCCGGCGGTTTGGGTGATGTTGTTTTCGAGAATCGTTGGTGTTCGCGTTCCGAAGAGTTTACTGAGGCCGCGAAAGAGCGTGATCGAAAGAACCGCGACCGGAATCGAGGCCGAGACCGTCATGCCGACCTTCATCACGAGGTAGAGCGATGAAGCGCCGAAGATCAAGCCGAGCAGTGTGCCGGTCGCGACGGCTTGGAACGTGAATTCCGGCATCTTGGAATCGTCGGGCACCAAGGGGCGAAATTCGGGCTCGGAATCGGTGATGGGGGGTGCTTTCGCGGCAGGTACAGCCATACGGTCGTCTCTTTTCGAGGAGGAAGCGGCCTAAGTGTAACGTGCGTGGGGGGCAAAAATCAGCGTCCATTCGCTCCGTTTTCCAGCGTTTTTTGGTTGGATTTCGCTTTGTTGCCGTCGCGGACAGAGGAGGCTTCGAATCGTCCGGCGACTACCGGCGAAGCCAAAGAGAGCAGAAAACGGGTGCGATAGGCCGCGAACTTGCCTGGATTACGCAGAGTTTAGACATTCCGGCCATACCAGCGGGAAAACGTCCTTTGACCCGGCGCGAGGGTGTGGCAAGCCCCCCTTGAGTAAATTGCCCCGCTGGGTAACCATTTTGCGGTCAGCGGTCCGCAAGTTGCCCGGAAGCTGCGCCATTATCTTGGAAATTGACTACCTGGAGGCCTGCATTGATGCCGTCGTTGCCTATCGCCCGCATTAGCTGGATGCGAATTGTCGGGACTATCTTCTTAGCGCTGCTCGCCACGCCGGCGATTGCCAGTGAACTCGACCTCAAAATTCCTGATCTCAGGCTTACGAAATTCGATATCGCCGGCATGACGATCGACGGCTGGAGCCTGCTGCTCTACGGCGCCTTCGTCATCTGCGGCACGCTCGGTATTAGTCTTTATTTGCGGTATCAGATCCATGCGCTGCCCGCGCATAAATCGATGCTCGATATCGCGGAGATCATTTTCCAGACCTGCCGGACCTACTTGTTACAGCAAGCCAAGTTCATCGTTCTGCTTTTCGTGCTCGTCGGCGGCTGCATTTCCTATTACCTGTTGGGCTTTGAGCATGAAGCCGAGCCAGGCGCGATGGCCCCGATCTATAAGTTGGGCCTCGTGTTGCTCTTTGCGATCGTCGGCATGATCGGTTCGTTTTGGGTCGCCTGGTATGGCATCCGCGTTAACACTTATGCGAACTGCCGAACCGCATTTGCCTCGCTTCGCGGCGAGCCTTGGGACGTTGTCAATATTCCGCTCCGCGCCGGTATGTCGATCGGTTTGTTTTTG
>JBKJSI010000658.1:0-3219 GCA_046595915.1 Pirellulaceae bacterium | reverse complement strand
TTTCATGAAACCCCGTTTCCGAGATGTGGCACTAGTCTATTCACGGGCCGAGCGGTTCACCACCGCGTAGGCGAGCTGCTCAAGCTCGATCGCCAGGTCCACGCCAACCACATGCACATCCTTCGACACGGTGAGCGTCACCGGCGCGAAATTCAAAATGCCGCTAATCCCAGCTTCAACAAGCGTTTCGGCCACTGCCTGGGCCGAGGGCGAAGGCACCGCGAGGATGGCGATGCGAATCTTCTGCGTTTGAATCGTCTGCTTTAGTTCCTCAAGCGGTAGAACATCAATGCCATCGATCTTGCTGCCGACTTTCGAGTGGTCACCGTCAAAAGCCGCAACCACTCGAAATCCCTGGTTGCCGAAGCCGCGATAGCCCAAGAGCGCCCGACCGAGGTTACCGGCGCCAATTAAGACGACCGGCCATTCCAGATTGGTCCCGAGGATTTTCTTAATCGCATCGATCAGCTCTTGGCAGCGATACCCCACCCCGGGATAGCCAAAGGGACCGAAATAGGCCAAGTCCTTTCGGACCTGTGCATCAGTAAATCCGAGAAGTTTCCCAATTTGGGTCGAACTAGCAGTTTCGTTGCCATCGCGAACGAGATGTTGCAGCTCGCGCAGGTAAAGGCTCAATCGATTCACCACGGCCTGGGGAACCGGCGTCTCGCTGGGGGTGGATTGCGGTGCGTTTTCGGATTGGCTCATTCCATCTCACTGGCGCGTTGACGCCATTAGACGCAGGTTTTGGCCGATTGCGAAACCAAGCCTTGCCATTCCAATCTAAATACGAACTACGTAAGTCACAAGTCGGAAAGCACTTCCGCGCGGAAACATAAATCAGCGCTCGCCGTAATTCCTGACGTTTTTGCCTTATCTTTTTCGGAATGTCCGGCGTAATCCGCGCAGTCATCGCACCCAGAGTAAACGATTTCATTGACCGCAGATTCCGCATTTTTCGCCGAGCGTTCAAATCTCCTATCCGGCGTGAATCACCCTGCCGATCTAACTATCACGGAGAAAGTATTTTCTCCATCTGCACTATCTCAAGCAACTCACCCATTGTGACGATGAGTCTCCTAAGCGTTGCCGATCGGGCAAACCGATTGGTCTGCGCTGGGGTGAGCGGAGAGACGGCTGCGAGGGAATGGGAAATCCTTGCGGTCGAGCAGAACCCCCCAAGTCGTATTTGGCGAGACGGTTCGCCAGACCAGAAACCCGTCTAGTTCGAGACGAGATTGTAAGGGAGATAGGGCTATGAGAAGGTTGCTTGGATTGCCGATTCTTGCGGTGCTCTTTACCGCATGGTTGGCAAACTCGGCATCCGCCGGCTGCTGCGGCGTCGCCAGTTATGCAGCTTGCGGATGTGCCGACCCTGCAGCGAATTGCTGCACGGTCAATTGCTCGCACACGGTCATGAAGACCTGCCAGCGAGTCGTTTGCGTTCCGGAGCAAGTTACTTGCTACCGAACGTGCTGTGAAACGGTGTATGAAGACAAAGTTGTCAACTGCACCAAATGCGTTCCAGAAACCTGCTACAAGACGTGTGAATACACGGTTTGCAAGCCGATCTGCGAAACGCACATGAAGACCTGCGAGTACACCGTGTGCAAGCCTGTGTGCGAAACCCGCACCAAGACCTGCAACTACACCGTGTGCAAGCCAGTGTGGGAAACCCACACGAAGGATGTGTGCTACACGGTTTGCAAGCCTGTGTATACGACGCACACCAAGAACTACAACGTCACGGTCTGCAAACCCGTTTGGGAAACTTGCAGCAAGGAAGTGCAGTACACGGTTTGCAAGCCTGTGTACACGACGCACACCAAGAACTACACCGTGAAGGTGTGCAAGCCAGTTTGGGAAACCCATACCAAGGAAATCCCTTACACCGTTTGCAAGCCTGTTTACGAGACCAAGACGCACACGCACCAATACACGGTTTGCAAGCCTGTTTGGGAAACGAAGACTCGCGAAGTTCAAGTTCAAGTGATGAAGCAGGTCATGGAAACCAAGACCCGCCTCGTCAGCAAGATGGTTAGCGAGCCTGTCACCGAAACCCGAACCGTGACCGTCGACAACGGAGCTTGGGAAGACCAAGTCACCGAAATCCCGGGCGCGATCATCAATAAGACAGTTCAAGAGCCGGGTCGTATGGTATTCGACGCTGCTTCTTGCTGCTGGATTTGCTGCCCCGGCGAGTGCAAAACCGTTCAGGTTCAATGCCCCTCGACGAAGGTTTGCAAGCGAGTTTGGGTTGCCAAGTGCGAAACCAAAACGATCAACTGCACCAAGATGGTTTGCAAGTGCGTAACGGAAGAAGTGCCGTACACCGTCTGCAAGATGGTTCCTGAATGCAAGACCGAGATTTGCACCTACAAGGTCTGCACGATGGTTCCTGAAGTGAAGACCTGCACGCACAACTACACCGTCTGCACGATGGTTCCTGAGCAGCGAGTCAAGACCTGCACCTACAAGACCTGCAAAATGGTCGAAGAGTGCATTCCAAAGACTTGCACTTACACCACCTGCCAGATGGTCCCTGAAGTGAAGACGAAGGTCTGCACTTACAAGGTCTGCAAGATGGTTCAAGAGTGCATTCCAAAGACTTGCACCTACACCACCTGCCAGATGGTTCCTGAAACCCGCACCAAGACCTGCACCTACCGCACCTGCAAAATGGTTTCCGAAGTCCAAACCCGTACTCACACCTACAATGTGACCACGATGGTTCCGACCAAGATGACCAAGCAAGTGCCTTACACCACGGTGCGATACGAGAATCAAGTCGTCAGCAAGCAAGTGCCTTACACCGTGATGAAACAAGTGAACTACACGCAAACCGTGAAAGTTCCTCACACTGTGAGCAAGCAAGTTCCTTACACCGTGACCCGCATGGTTCAAAAAGTTGAAACTGTGCAAATCCCGGTTCAAGTGAATTGCGATCCTTGCATGGGCGGCTAACGAATCGGATGCGAATCTCCGACCGAACGTAGCCTGGTCTGGCTAACTGAAGGCGGCGGTGAGGTGTCAAAGCCTCACCGCCGCTTTTCTGTTTCTTGGTGCGAAAAACGACAATAGCCCGACCCACATCAAGCGGTCGTTTATTAAGACGATTGAGGCTTTTTTATTGACTTATCAACGGCCCGCGACCGCCTTTTCGCTGACAGCGCGAACACTAGCCACCAAAACCCCAAAAATAACATCATGCAGCCGAAA
>JBKJSI010000555.1:0-6851 GCA_046595915.1 Pirellulaceae bacterium | reverse complement strand
TTCTTCGCCCATTCAGGTTGGCTTCATCGTGGCGGGGGCGCCTTCAGCCTTTCTAAAGCTAACTTTCGCTAAGATGGCCCATGTGAATATTAGATGAAGGCAATCTGAAGGTTTAGGGAAAAATCGAAACTATTGCGTTGTCTTCTGGTTACTCTCTTCATCTCCATTCAGGTTCGGCGCGGCCTGAGTGTTCCCCTGCGGCGCCCTCGGTAAAGGAATCGGATGTTGGCGATCGTTCAGGTGTATTGCGAGAGTTTTTTCGTTGTCAGCTTGTTGTCCAAATCCTCGATGCGGAGGCTCGGCAATGCCTGATATTTTTCAATCGTCGATCATCGCCGATCCCGATCTTTCGACTCGTGAATTGGCGATTCGGTTCCTGATTGCTCTACTCTTTGGCGGGGCCGTTGGACTCGTTTTTCGGCTCTCGCATGGCGGGGGACGGGATGACTCGCTGCCCTTTTTGATGACGCTGATCTTGTTGCCGGCTTTGATCGCCATGGTTTCGGTGGTGATTGGCAATAGTAACGCGCGAGCATTTAGCTTGATGGGCGCGCTTTCGATTATTCGTTTTCGAACCGTTGTTGACGATACGCGCGATACGGCGTTTGTCATCTTCTCGGTCGTCGTGGGAATGGCGGCTGGCTCTGGTCTGGTGATGGTGGCGCTGGTTGGCATTCCATGTGTCGGCGCGGCGGCGATCGCGCTCAATCGTTGGCCGCAAATCGCCGGGTTTCAGCCAGGGCGGATTTTTCTGATTACGTTCAAACTGAATCTGACTGATGAGGCGAGGCAGAATGTCGAGCGGGCGCTGCGTGAGGATGGAATCATTCCTCGGCTCAACTCGGGCGGCACGGCCAAGCAAGGAACCGCGCTGGAGCTTTCCTACGATGCTTCGATCCCCAAGACGATCAGTGTTCCTGATTTGATTTTGAGACTCAACAAAGTTCCGGGCGTTCAGGGTGTCGAGATCAAGGATGCCTGATCCCCTTCACGATCATTCCATAGTCAATGGCGTTTTTTTGTGAGAGAAAATATGCGAAATCGATGGATTCAATCCGCGCTGGGTGTGATGGCAGCGGTTGCCTTCACCACCATTTCCTTGGCACAGCCGCCGGGCGGGCCGGGTGGGGGATTCGGCGGTGGTCCGGGTGGGCCGCAGGTGCGGATGTTTGGTCCAGCGGCGCCTACGGCGGCAACCTTGCTCGAAATGCCTGAGGTTCAAGCGGAACTCAAGCTTACGGAGGATCAAAAGAAGTCGGTGGTCCTCTTGCTGCAAGAAATGCGCGACGGAGTGGGGAAGGCGATGGAGGGATTTGATCCCTTTGCGATGGGCGATCTCTCCGAAGAGGAGCGGATGGCGAAGATGGAAGAGATGCGAAAGAAGATGGAGGGCGTGGGCAAGGAGATGGATGGGAAGCTCGCTAAGCTGCTCGCTGAAAAGCAGAACGTGCGAGTGGCTCAACTCGAACTTCAGCGACAAGGCGCACGGGCGCTCGTGCGTGATGAGATTGCCAAGAAATTGGAACTCAGTGACAAGCAGGTTGCGGAACTCAAAGGAAAGCTGCCTCAAGGGATTCCTGGCATGGGAATGGGTCCGCCGGGCGGTGGTGGTTTTGGTCCTCCGGGTGGCGGCCCCCCTGGTGGCGGGCCTCCGGGTGGTGGGCCAGTCCCCGTTGGTGGACCAGGCGCAGTTAATGAAGAGGCCCTCAAGGTGCTCACGGAAGCTCAGCGCAACAAGTGGAAAGAGATGCAGGGTGTTGCGTTTGCGTTCCCGCAGCAGCGTCGCGGTTTTGGGCCGATGGGCGGGCCGGAGCGAAAGCTCGTGAAGCAGTTTGATAAGGACAATAATGGTTGGTTGAACGCGGAAGAGCGTGTGCCCGCCCGGGAAGAGGCGAAGAAGGGTGGTGGCGGCGGTCGTGGCGGCTTTGGTCCTCCAGGTGGTGGATTTGGCGGCGGACCTGGTGGTCCTGGGGGTGGTGGACGTGGCGGACGAGGTGGTCCCGGTGGACCTGGAGGGGGCTTTGGACCTCCTGGTGGCGAGAATGTGACCACCAGCCCAGGGCCGACGATTAAGAAGGAGGAGGTTGCGCCTGTCAGCGGCGATTTTTATGATCCGGCGATTGTTCGCACGATTTTCCTCGACTTCGAAAACAAGGATTGGGAAACGGAGATTTCTGATTTCCACGGGACGGATGTCGACGTGCCGGCGACGATGACCGTCGATGGGAAGGAACTGAAGAACGTTGGCGTCCACTTCCGAGGCATGTCGAGTTACATGACCGTTCGGCCAGGACAGAAACGGTCGCTTAACATTTCCGTCGATATGGGTGATTCGAAGCAGCGCGTGCAGGGATACAAGACGCTGAACTTGCTCAACTCGCACACTGACCCGACTTTCATGCACACGGTGCTTTACTTTGACGCCGCGCGAAAATATCTGGCGGCGCCGAAAGCGAACTGGGTGCGGGTTGTCATCAATGGCGAGAGCTGGGGCATTTATGTCAACGCTCAGCAGTTCAACAAGGAATTCGTTGAAGAGAATTTCAATGAGACAAAGGGCGCCCGATGGAAGGTGAGCGGCAGCCCGGGCGGCGGCGGTGGGCTTGAATATCTTGGCGACAAGATCGAGAGCTACAAGCAACGTTATGAGCTCAAGTCGAAAGAGAATGATGACTCATGGCGGTCGATGATGCAGTTTTGCAAGATTTTGAATGAGACGAAGCCGGAAGACCTAGCGAAAGCGATTGAGCCGATCTTGGATGTCGATGGCGCGCTGTGGTTTCTTGCGCTCGACTGTGCTTTGATCAATAGCGATGGCTACTGGGTTCGCGCGAGCGATTACAGCATCTATCTCGACGAGAAGGGAAAGTTCCACTTCATGCCGCATGATGCCAATGAAACGTTCCAAGCGGCGATGGGCCCGGGAATGGGCGGTGGACGTGGTGGACCAGGAGGCGGGCGACCGGGCGGTGGTGGACCTGGTGGGCCTGGCGGACCAGGAGGTCCGGGTGGTGGTCCCGGAGGCCCGGGCGGACCTGGTGGTCCCGGTGGCGGCATGGGCGGAGGAGGTCGTGGCGCTGAACTCGATCCGCTGATCGCCCTGCAAGATGCCTCGAAGCCGCTGCGCAGCAAACTGCTCGCGGTGCCGAAGTATCGCGAGCGTTATTTGCAGATGGTAAAGATCATCGCCAAGGAGCAACTCGATTGGGCGAAGCTGGGGCCGAAGGTCGAAGGCTATAGCAAGACGATCAAGCCTTTCATTGAGGCCGATACGCGAAAGCTATCCTCGGCGGAAGCGTTCGCTCAAACGGTGCTCGGTGAAGGCGCTGCCGAAGGGCGAGGCCGGATGACACTCAAGCAATTTGCGGAACAGCGGCATAAGTATTTGCTCAGCTATCCGGAGATTAGCAAGCTCAAGGATGAGGAGATTGCGCCGGCGAAGAGGGTTGGGAAGTAGTCCAATCTTTAGTGTGAATTCGATTCTCAAGCCCAGAGCCGCGATGTGGCAGAACATCGCGGCTCTCGCTCTTTACGCCCTAAGTCGACCAAAACAAAATCATTCGGATACATGACTCCTTGGCCCGCTTCCAGGCGGAATCAGCCCTCGACAATCGGCCCCATTCCCGGTAAATTTCGTGGTTTCACCCATGCCGAACCAATGGCCCTTTTGCGGCCCCAGGTTCTGTCTTTAGCAGCGATTTTGAGCGGGAATTTACGGCTATGTACGCGATTTTTGCCGATGGTGGACGTCAATATAAAGTCTCTGTAGGTCAGGTCTTAGACCTCGATTTCCGCGATAACTCCGCTGGCGAAGTCCTCACTTTTGACCAGATTCTCGCCGTTTCCACCGATGCGGGCTCCAAGTTTGGCGCCCCCACCGTGCCTGGCGCGAAGATCGAAGCCGAAGTGGTTGGCGTCACCCAAGGCCCCAAGGTCGTCACCCTCAAATTCCGCCGTCGCAAGAACAGCCGCCGCAAAAAGGGCCATCGCCAACTGTATCTCCGCGTAAAGATCAACGATATTATTTCGGCTTGATCATTTAGCCCAAGCAAATTGGTAAGCTGGGTAGTATCAACAGCTTATCCACACCGTGAAAATTTCGCAGGCCCGCCTTTTTTGGTGGGCCTTTTTCTTGCGCGGCATCTCTAAGTTATTGATAATAATGGATTTACGGGTCGCGACCGCAATTTCCACGAAATGCTAGCAGACGATGAATTTCCCGCGAAGATTTTTTACCGACAGAGTCCACAGCGCGATTTTCCCCAAGCTGGTTGTGGGCCCAAACTTGCGTCTTCACAACGCCAAGAAACTGTCACTGGGCCATTTTGGCAGACATTCCCTAAGTGCTTATAGGATGCCCATCTAGGACGCGCTTTCGACGAAACTTGACCCACGACGCCAAATCGGTAAATTTCCTTCCCGCTCCAAATGTTGTGGTAGCATGAAGTCCTGCTCACAACATGTGGTAGTTTCGTCCTATTTCGACCCTCCCTCACTCAGGGGAGGTGCTCGGTCAAGAAGACCGTTTCTGCATTCGGCGCAAGGAGGCGTAAAGGCTTCCTCGTCCCATTGCCGAATCTGCTTCTTAAGCTTGAGTCGTGTCCATTTGTCCACTATCATGTCTTAAGGGGAAATCACTCCCCAAGCCAGAAGGAGCTGAGCCGCATGGCAACAGTTGCGCCCGTTAAGTCTGAAGGCTCGAAATCTGCCCCGTTCGGAAACCAAGTCGGAATCACGCCCGTGAATCCTATCGGCATGAAAGTGCAGCCGACATTTTGTCCGACTGTCGTCGACGATCCTTTCGAGACGGTGAATTGGGAAATTCGTTCGGCTGCGATCAAAGATGAGGATGGCAATATCCTCTTCGAGCAGAAGAACTGCGAAGTCCCCTCCTTCTGGACGCAACTGGCCACCAATGTCGTCGTCAGCAAGTATTTCTATGGCGAGAATGGCACCCCGCAGCGCGAAAATAGCGTTCGCCAGCTGATTCATCGCGTGACTCGCACGATCACCGATTGGGGCCTGATGGATGGCTATTTCGCCTCCGCAGAGGATGGCGAAAACTTCTATCGCGACCTGACGTGGCTCTGTCTCCATCAGCATGGCGCGTTCAACTCGCCTGTTTGGTTCAATGTCGGCCTCTTCCATCAATACGGCGTGACCGGCAGCAAGTGCAATTGGCACTGGGATCGCGAGAAGCTGACCGTCGCCCAGCCCGAGAACCCCTACGAATATCCCCAGGGCTCGGCCTGCTTTATTCAGAGCGTCGATGACAATATGGAAGACATCATGCGGCTCGCGACCAGCGAGGCGATGCTCTTCAAGTTTGGCTCCGGAACCGGCACCGATCTTTCAACGATTCGTTCGCAGCGTGAGAAGCTCGGCGGCGGCGGCAAGCCCTCCGGCCCACTCTCTTTCATGCGTGTTTACGATCAGATCGCCGCAGTCGTGAAGTCGGGCGGCAAGACTCGCCGCGCCGCCAAGATGCAGTCCCTCAAGGTCACGCATCCAGACATCCTCGAATTCATCGAGTGCAAGTGGAAGGAAGAGCGCAAGGCTCACGTCCTGATCGAAAAGGGCGGCTATCCCGCCAACTTCAATGGCGAAGCGTACAGTTCCATTCTGTTCCAAAACGCCAATCTTTCGATCCGCGTGACCGATGAGTTCATGCACGCTGTCGACAAGAATGAAAAATGGACCACCCGCTTCGTCAAAGACAGCGGCAACGGCCCCAGCTATGAAGCCAAGTGGCTCCTCAATCGCATGGCCGAGTGCGCATGGAATTGCGGTGACCCCGGCGTCCAATACGACACCACGATCAATCGTTGGCACACCTGCCCCAACTCGGGCCGCATCAACGCGTCGAACCCGTGCAGCGAGTACATGCACATCGACGACTCGGCCTGCAACCTCGCCTCGCTGAACCTGATGAGGTTCCGCCGCGAGGACGGCGAGTTCGACGTCGAGGCCTTCGTGCACGCCGTCGACGTCGTGTTCCTCGCGGAGGAGATCCTCGTCGGCTATTCGTCGTACCCGACGCCCCAGATCGAGCGCAACGCCCGCGCGTTCCGCCAGCTCGGCATCGGCTACGCGAACCTCGGCGCGCTGCTGATGGCGCGCGGCCTGCCCTACGACTCGGACGACGGGCGCGCGTACGCCGCCGCGATCACCGCGCTGATGACGGGACGCTCCTACCGCAAGTCGGCCGAGGCGGCCGGCCGCATGGGGCCGTTCGCCGGCTACCAGCCGAACGCCGCCGCGATGATCGGCGTGATCGCCAAGCACCGTGCCGCCGTCGCGAACATCGAGCACTCCAACTCGGTGCCGGCCGACCTGCTCACCGCCTGCCGCCGCGCCTGGGACGACGCGCTCGACCTGGGCGAGGTCAACGGCTACCGCAACGCGCAGGCCTCCGTGCTGGCGCCCACCGGGACGATCAGCTTCATGATGGACTGCGACACGACGGGCGTCGAGCCCGACTTCTCGCTCGTCAAGTCGAAGAAGCTGGTCGGCGGCGGCGAGATCACGATCGTCAACCAGACGGTGCCGATGGCGCTCACCGAGCTCGGCTACGCCCCGCGCGAGGTCGACGACATCGTGGCGTGGATCGACGAGCGCGGCTCCGTCGTGGGCGCCCCGCACATGAAGAGCGAGCACTACCCGGTCTTCGACTGCGCGATCGGCGACCGCGCGATCCACTACATGGGCCACGTCAAGATGATGGGCGCCGTCCAGCCGTTCATCTCGGGCGCGATCTCGAAGACGGTGAACATGCCCGAGGAGGCGACGATCGACGAGGTCGCCAACCTCTACCGCGAGGCCTGGCGCCTCGGCGTGAAGGCCGTCGCGAT
>JBKJSI010000416.1:0-3140 GCA_046595915.1 Pirellulaceae bacterium | reverse complement strand
TTGGGCGCCAATTCGTTTTTCGGTTAGTTGTTCGCGGCGGTGGGTGAGGGTGGCTTGGATTCGGAAGCTGGCTAAGACGATGTTGACGGCTTGGTTGATGAGCGTGGCGTCGGGGGTGGTTTGTTTGGTGGTGATTTCGGTTTTTTCGGAACGATCTGTGCTGTTTTCTACGGAGCCGGGTTTGATTGTTCTTTTGTTTGAGGACAGGTCTTGGCCTTGGGAGTAGTTGCGCCAGGCTTGGAAGGTTTCTCTATAGAGGTCGTCTAGGCGGAGGATGGAGAGGTTGCCTTGGGCTATTAAGGGGTCGCTTTCGATGGGGTCTTTGGCGGCTAGTTTTTCGAAGTCGAGGGTTCGGCCGGGGATTTGGTTTTCTATTGCGTAGTAGGCTTCTTTGAACTCCTGTCGGCTCACGGATAACTGCATAACGGCGTCTTCACCACTTCCGTGGTGGAGGAGCGTTTGGCAGAGGGCGTGGGACAGGATCGGGGTCATTGCTATTCCTCACGGATTTTCCTCACGGAGGCACAAAGGCACGGAGGGGAAGAATGGGGGAAGCGGACTTGTTTCCGGACACGACTGAATCTTACGAAAGAGGTGGCGCCATTTGGTGCGCTATTTTTGTTAATTATGTGTTCAGCTACACATTACGAACAATTCCGCGAATTTCTGAGGAGTGAATGGTCGGTTTGCATGGCTGGATTTACGGCCTTTTCTCGTGGGTCCGGCCCGAGGCGCCCTGCGCGGTTGGCTGTCGAACAATTTGAATGACGCTATGGCAGACTAGCACGTTCACGTCAGCTCGTACTGGCTAATGTGCCATGTTGGCGCCGTCCTTGGGCGGGTCGCGATGCCCATAGAGGCTGTATAGCACGGGCATCAGATACGCTAAGCGCCACGCTGTTGAGCTTGATGGGCTCCCCTTCTACAAAGTCGACCGGGCCGCGAGGAATCTCTTCGACTACGTCGAGTTAGAATGGCTGGAGTCTGAATACCAGGTCCCGTTCATCTCGATTTCGCAGCAGACTGAGAACAATCCCGCCGGCCGGATGATGCGACGGACGCTTGCCAACATGGCGAGTTTTTTTACCGAGCAGATGGCGGTCGACATCAGCCAGGGCATCAGCCGCCGGGCGCAGGAGGGGTTCTTCCCCGGCAAGGCTCCGTATGGCTTCCTGAACGTCCGTGCGAATGGGCGAAGAGTCGTCGAGCTTGATCCGGAGGCCGCCGCGAACGTCCGGCGGATGTTTCATCTGTACGCCTACGAGAACCACACGCTTGAAGGCATCATGAAGCGGTTTGCTGATGACGGCATTGCATACCGGTCGTCGACGCCGCGTTGGAGCAAGACGTCGGTCCTCAACATGCTTACTGACCGAGCCTATATCGGCGAGGTGCGATACCAGGGCGGATGGTATCCCGGCAAGCATGAAGTGATCATTGACCGGGCAACATGGGACCGAGTGCAAGCGTTGCTCGGCAATAGCCAGCAGACCTCGCACACGATGACCTACGCCGCTGACTTCATCGAATGCGGTCATTGCGGGCACAAGATCACCGGCGAGCTGAAAGTCAAAAAGACGAAATCAGGGCCGAAGGAGTATCTCTACTACCGCTGCACGAAGTACAACAAAGCCGGACACCCCCGGAACCCGAGTCACCGAAGCGGAGTTTGACCGGCAGGTGCTCGCCATCTTTGACAAGATGCGAATCGAGGACGAAAACGTACGGGATTGGTTCCGGGCCGTACTCGCATCAAAGACCCGCGATGCATAGGCGGATGCCCGTGCGCAGCGAGGCGAGCTACAGCGACAGGAGACGCTGATCGCTGCTCAGCAAGACCGACTGCTCAATCTGCGGATTGCGGACCAGATCGACTAGTCCACGTTCAATCGTAAGCAGACCGAGATGCGGGATCGACTTGCCTCAATCAAGCTTCAGACTGATGTGGTAGACCGGACGCGAGATGAAAACGCGGAGTTGGCGTCCAAGGTGTTTGAACTTTCGCAAACCCTTCGCCAGAAATGGCTTACCGCCGATTACGCCGAAAAACGTAAGATCCTTGAAATCGTCTGGTTGAACTGTCGGCTCAACGACGCAAGTCTATGTCCTACAATAAGAAAGCCCTTCGACGTGCTCGTCGAAGGGCTTCTTGTTCGAGAAAGTGGAGGCGGCGGGAATTGAACCCGCGTCCCGTGATATTTCCACGGAGGCATCTACGCGCGTAGATCGTTATTTGATTTTCGCCGGGCGGACTCCAACGACCAGGATTCCGCTTCGACTATTCACGAACGTTTTTTTGGGCGAGCTGTACGCGACCTGAGCTCGCCCGATCCGAAAGTGGTGACCAACTTTTGAGGCCAATCGGCAAAGCCTCTCAGTCGGAAGCTACCCGTTTAATTAGGCAGCAAGAGCGAGGTTACCCTCGGCAGATAGATTTTGGTCCGCTTTTTACGTGGCCTGCTGACCAACCACGGCGCGCCGCCTACGCTTCAGGCTACCCGGTCGAACCCAATTCGCCCCCCGAGTCGATCTGACGCATAGCGACAGTTGTCGAACAACTTCCATGATGCAATCGGGGCGCCGTGGTTGGCAAGGGCTAATCTGGCCAAGTTGGCGGTTTGGCGCCCGTTTTACTGGCTTTCGCGCGTGAAAATCATGGTGCGATGGATGATATATTGTCGGGGGCTCGATCTCCTCCCACCCGCCAGAGAGTCCCACCGATGAAGTTGCATGGCTATTTTGCGTTTGCTTGTTGCGTTTTATCTGCCGCTTCGAATTGCAATGCTGATGACAAAACTCCAAAGGCGTTCATTGATGGAACTGGACCAGGTTGGCGGGAATTAGGCGAGGCGGATTTTGAGAATGTGAATTGCGACGCCGATACTTGGGCTTTTAAAGGGAAGGAAATTCACTGCACGGGCTCACCGGTTGGCGTGATGAAGACGAAGAAGAAGTTCACGAATCTTGAACTGGTCGTCGAATGGAAGCACGTCAAGGATGCTGGCAACTCCGGCGTATTTCTATGGGCTTCGGACGAAGCTCTAACCGGCCTGAAGAAAGGCTCGCTGCCGCCAGGCGGGATTGAAGTGCAGGTGCTCGATTTGGGCTATACGGCGGCTTTTGAAAAATCATCTGGCAAA
>JBKJSI010000382.1:0-3100 GCA_046595915.1 Pirellulaceae bacterium | reverse complement strand
TTAGTGCCCTTGGTGCCTTAGTGGTGAAAAGCTATGACAGCAGAAATCGAAGACACCTACGCCGAAGGCTTTCGCAGCATTTACGCCGAGTTTCTTGTCACTGCGCGGGATCGCAAGTGGCTTGATTACTGCCTGCAAAAGGTCACTGGCCACGCCACGAGTACGATTCTTTGCGATAGCGAGGGCGGAGTCGATCGCTATGTCGGCCCTGGCGGCGATGAATCGTTCGCGACGCCCGATGGCCGGCCCGGCGCGATCGTGCAGTTTCATGTTCCGCGGTTTCGCAAAGACCGTGAGCCGCATCTCGAAAAAGTGTTGCTCGCCCGTATCAGTCAGAATGTGCTGACCTGCCCGACGGCGTCTTGCTTCAACTTGATCGATTCCGATCCCTATTTCAAACTCGGCCGAAAAGTTGCTCTCTTCGGCGATGGCTGGCAATTCCGCGCTACTCGGCATGGCCGCAAAGTCTGGGTCGTGCCGATCATGGGCGGCGAGTTTGTTCTCGACCGCCGCTTCGGTTTCCGCGATGGCGTCATGGGCGGCAACCTTTGGTTCCTGGGCGATAGCGTCGACTCGGCGCTTTTGGCGGCGGAGCGGGCCGCGATCGGCGCTTCCAGCGTTCCCGGCTGCGTACTCACGTTCCCCGGCGGCGTCGCCGGCAGCGCGAGCAAAGCAGGTAGCCGCTATTCGTTCTTGATCGCCAGCACCTTCGCCGAATTCTGCCCCACGCTCAAAGCGAAGCTAGGCGAGAAATCGCGCGTGCCTGAGGGCGTCACCTCGATCATGGAAATCGTGATCAACGGCCAAGACGTTTCAGCCATTTCCGCCGCGACGCAAGCCGCCATCGTAGCCTGCAAAGAGACGCCGGGCCTCAAAAAGATTACGGCGGGCAACTACAACGGCCGCCTCGGCAAGAGTTTTATTTGGCTTTATCCTGAGCGGCACACCGCATGAAAATGCAGCTTTACGACGTAGCCTTTCCCTTCCGGCACGTCTTTACGATTGCCCATGGCTCGATTGATCTACAAGAGAATTTGATCGTCGAACTGGTTGACGGCGATTGTCGCGGTTATGGCGAAGGGGCTACGCTCAATTATTACGGCATCACGCCTGCGGCGATGCGCCGTGACTTGGAGGCCGTTCGTGGTGATATTGAATACGCCCAGTGGTCTCGCCCCGAAGAGCTATGGGACGCGATGTTGCCGAAGCTTGGCCACAATCGCTTTGCGATGTGCGCCCTCGACCAAGCCGCCCATGACCTCTGGGGCAAACGGCACGGTAGGCCCGTCTACGAACTCTGGGGTCTCAAGCTCGATGCAAAGCCCTTGCCGCTGAGCAATTACACGATCGGCATCGATCCGATCGAAAAAATGATCGCGAAGATGAACGAGTTCGCCGATTGGCCGATTTTCAAAATCAAACTCGGCACCAAGCAAGACCTCGATATCGTCCGCGCTTTACGGCAGCACACCAAAGCAACTTTCCGCGTCGACGCCAACACGGCTTGGTCACCTGAAGAAACGCTGCGCAATGCGGAAGTCCTAAAGACTCTCGGTGTCGAATTCATCGAGCAGCCGCTCCCTGCTGATCGCATTGAGGAAATGCCAAAACTGTTCCGCGAATCGGTCCTGCCCCTCATCGCCGATGAAAGCTGTATTATTGAGGAAGATGTCGCCAGGTGCGCTGGAAAATTTCATGGTGTGAATATTAAGCTCACCAAATGCGGTGGCTTGACGCCTGCGCGGCGGATGATTGACGAAGCTCGCCGACTTGAGTTGAAAGTAATGGTCGGTTGCATGACCGAATCGACGATCGGCATCTCGGCGATCGCCCAGCTTTTGCCGCTGATCGACTATGTCGACATGGATGGCGCGGTTCTACTTGCGGCCGATGTTGCCGAAGGCGTGAGTGTCGAGCGAGGCGTCGCCAAATTCCCAAAAACGCCGGGCTGCGGCGTTACTTGGTGGGGTCCGACGCCACAATCAACCCTCTAAACTTGAGCCAAAAACGAGTGATTTAGTGAAGATTCTTCCCCAGATCTTCACGCCGAAATTCCAATCCTCGTTACAACGAACTTCCGGCCCGCTACACTCGTACACTCTGGTATCGCCGTCGCGAACCCACGCGGCACGCACTACCCAATCCCATTTCTGGTTCCATTGTCAAGGTATTTCTTATGAAATTGGTTCGCCGTTTTCTGTTAGCGTGCTTCGCCCTCGCAATGCTGGCCCCCGTCGCCTTCGCCGAGGATCACAAGCTCTCAGGCGAAAACACCACGCTCAAGTTTGTTGGCTCCAAGAAAGATGGAAAGCACACGGGACAATTCCCGAAGCTCGAAGGCTCGATCGTCACCGATGGCGCAGACCACACCAAGACCAAGCTGACGCTCACCATCGACATGACCGCCCTCACCAGTGATGACGCCAAGCTCACCGGCCATCTCAAGAACGCCGACTTCTTTGAAGTGAAGAAGTATCCCGAAGCCAAATTCGTTTCGACGAAAGTCGAAGTGAAGGGAGAACACGAGTTCGTCATCACTGGCGACCTCACGCTGCATGGCAAGACCGCCCCGATCACATTCCCTCTCAAAATGGAAGACAAAGATGGAGCTCACACTCTGACCGGAGCTTGGAAGCTCGATCGCACCAAGTGGGGCATCACCTACGGCAAGGGCATGATCAACGACGAAGTCGATATGTTGGTTAGCATTAAGCTCTAAATAACGATCGGCTCGCATGCAAGAAGCCTGGTCCATTCTCCAGCCGCTCTTTCTGCAAATTGTCATTCCGGGCGTCGCGGCCTCCGCCGCGACGCTTTTGCTTTTGTCGCACCTCTCGCGATGGCTTAACGTCTCCGCGAAATGGCAATTCTGGCAAGCGCCACTCGCGGTCGCGGCGGGCCTCGTCGCAGGAAACTTCTGGCGACAAGACGTACCCTATTGGTCGCTAGAGCATGATTTCTACAGCCTGATTCCCGCAGCGCTGGCTCTGCTACTCTTCTCCACGATCGCCCAGTGGCGCCAAGAAGCTCAGCGTCCTTGGCTCGCTCTCCTAGCGCACACCGCAGGCGCACTCCTTGTCGCCTGGTGGCTGACGCCCAT
>JBKJSI010000188.1:0-3139 GCA_046595915.1 Pirellulaceae bacterium | reverse complement strand
GCTCTGGAAATGAAAACAGGCTTGGCTCTAAGTTTGTTGGTTTAACCGACAACAAGCCTCAGAGGACCAAGCCATGGACGGCAGTATCCGCCTCTCGAAGAAAGAACGCAAGGTTGTTTTGCACGCTTATCGTCATGCCACTAGTGCCCGGACGGTGCGACGGGCGCTGGTTCTGGTTCTGCTCGATCGCGGCTGGTCGTACCGTCAGATCGCCGATGCGACGCTGGTCAGCCACGAAACGATCGCCGACGTGAAGCGAGGCTAGCCGGTGTTCCAATTGGGAAAGAACTGGCCATCCTCAAAGCAATACCCGATGAGGGTGCGCGATGCGTGATCGGTGGTGATGATGTAATTCACACGAGGCAGAATACGATCTCAGGCTACGATAGTTAGGACTACTCCATCGCACTCGGCTTTACCCCCAGCTTATCCTCAATCTCGCCAAGCTGCTTGCGAAGGGATTCAACTTCCGCCGACTTCGCTTCAATCTTGACCAGCCGCTCCTTCATCTCGAAGATTGCCCCGGCTCGCTCAAAAACGGCGCCATGTCCCAGACTTTCACTGTGCGGTCAAGGCTACCTGAAACTAGATGTGAACCGGACTTGTCGAATGCAAGGCAAGTTACAAGACCATCGTGCGCTACGAGCGGAGCGAGTGTTTTCCCATTTCTAGCGTCGAAGAGCCGCAACTCCCCATGTTCGATGCCACTATGGTGCTCTCTGGAATCAGCAACTTGATGGTCAGAATTCTCCCAACCTCCCCCGCCGACCGCAATGATCTGCGAATTGGGGGAATAGGCTAGCGCGTGCACAAACGTAGACCATCCTTGTGCTCTTGCACGCGTCTCACCGGTTGCAACATCGATGACCATCAACTCATTTCTCGTCGTTTGTTCCCGATGAGTAATAACGACCGCTAAGTTCTTGCTATCGGGAGAGAACACAAGCAACTTAATTTCCTTCGGAATGGCGACGGCGCGTTCCTTAAAAGTAGCCAAGTTGATCAGACTAAGATGCTCCTTATTTTTCCAGTAAATCAATGAGAGCCATTGGCCATCTGGCGAAATCGTAAGCGATCGCAGGAAGCCTTCTTCGGGAAACGGAATCGGTGTTCCGACGTCCGCTCCTGTTGCGATATCAATTTGAAATACCCAGCTCTTTCTCTTTTGATAGTCCCGCTCAGAAGGATGCATGTGCACGAATAGGCGACGATTGTCTGGAGTGAAGCACACCTTGAGATATTGAAGTATGCCGATTCGTTCTTGGGATAATGGCACCCATTTATTTGTTTCTAAATGAAGCAGTGCGCAAAAGGGTCCCCTCTTCTCCTTGTCAGTGTCAGCCGTCCGCACGCCCTCAACAAAAAGGACTTTTCCATCGGGAGAAAGTTTCCACGCTCGCACATGCAAAGCGGGATCGCCAATCGCTGCCATGTCCCGCGATGCGACTGAAATCGCCAAGTTGTTTTTGAGGCGATCCCACCAAATAATTCGGTCGTTATGGATGAGCGGTCCTGGACTGTCATTTCGATACACGGAACCTCGAATGGGTCTTGTTGGATCCTCCAGAAGTGCCTGTTCGATTTTGTAGTTGGTAGGAACATAGGATTTGAATTCCTCAGGCGTGAATCGGGGCTGCGAGATGATCATTTCCGGTTTGGCAGCACTCGGACGCCACAGTGCAACAATTTCTCCCCAGGGCGCGCCGTGTTCCTTCCCTTGCTTGTCCCATAGCCGATTGTGAAGGTCCGCAAGTGGTTTTTGCCGCTGTATTCCAATCTTCTGCTCCTCGAGCTTGGATGTCTCCGCGTCGAAGTCTCGCAGCTCGGCTGGCGATTCCTTTTCGCGCTGAAACAGTGAGAGCTTCTTTTCAGCGCGCAAACGACCTATTAATTTGTTGCGTTCGCGATCACGAGCTGCGTAGAACTTATCCCTTTCCTCTTGAAGGGGTTGCTCAATTCGTGCGTACGCCTCCGCTTCGGCCTGAACGTCGAGGCCAAAATCCCACACCCCGCTCTTACTTTCATTGGCGATCAGATCGATTGCGAGCATTTCGTCGCCTTGAACAAAATGCACGTTGCGCACAGCAGAATTAAGGGAGACCGTTTCTTTTGGCTTCGGGAGTGTTCCCCGAGGCTTCATGCGTCGAATCTCGCCGCTGTCGTAATAGATCGCCAATTCGGATCCATCCGGCGCGATCCCACTGATTGAAGGAACTCCAGCATCAGTTGGATGATCCCATTGCATCCTTGGCTCCCGCGCGTGAACGTCCCAAATGCAAATCGTGTAGCGGTTAATCGTCGCGAAGGTCTTCTTGTCGCGAGATAAGCAGCGTGAACGCCAATCGTCCGGAAGGTAATTCACTCTGGCGCTCATCGCAGGGTGAGCGAGCCGGAGCCGCTCGGGATCCCAAACTGCGACTTTGTTGAATTCTTGCAGGTAGACTGCATTTCCGTCTGCCCCCAGCTCCAGTGAGTTCGCCGTCTCGGGCAAAGTCATCACCAATGATGCGACGCCTTCGTTCGCAAAACTCCACTGGGTTACTTCGCGCCCCATGTCGTAATCATGCGCACGAAACTCTAGATGCTCCCGGGGCGTACTAGCGATAAGTAATGATTTTCCATCTGCTGTCGGGAGCAACGCTGTAGTGCTCCTGCCTTCTATAAGGATTTGACTTTCTTGAGGGGTGGCGACTTCCCACCGACGAATCGTGCCGTCGATAGGATCACTCGCCGCTGAAAACAGCTCCTTTTCGTCTGCCGAGAATGCGAGAGCGCCGATTGAGCCGGTGTGCCCGTTCAATCTTGCGATGGACTTCCCTCTAGCAAGATCGTTAACGACGATGACGTTGTCTGTGCCGACCGAAGAAAACAGTTTACCTGACGGCGAAAACGCAAATACCGGCTCCTGCCCATCGGATGCATTGCCGCTGTCTAAAAGCAGGGCCCGCTTTCCGTCAGTTACGGACCAGACAGCGAATTGAAGCTGATTGTCCGAGCTTTCCGCATTGCCCGTTGCTACGGCTAGATATGCATTGTCTGGTGAAAATCGAAAATGAACTTCTTCGAGTCTTGAGTCTTGGTAGGTAAAGATTTGGTCAATGCTAACTCGGCTTCCCGTCTTGAGATTCCAGATCCTGAC
>JBKJSI010000849.1:0-33076 GCA_046595915.1 Pirellulaceae bacterium | reverse complement strand
ATTGTAAATCCCAGTCCTTTTATGTTTTTTGTGCGAACGCCCGATGTGACGCTGGTGGGCAGTTCGCCGGAGATTCTTTGCCGGGTTCAGCAAGGCGTCGTCACCGTTCGGCCTCTTGCTGGCACGAGGAAACGTGGCGCGACTGAGGAAGAAGACGCCGCGCTGGCTGCTGAACTTTTAGCCGATCCCAAAGAATGCGCTGAACATGTGATGCTGGTCGATCTAGGTCGCAATGATATTGGCCGCGTTGCCAAATTCGGCACCGTCAAGCTCTCGGATGTGATGGTGATCGAGCGTTATAGCCACGTGATGCATATTACGTCGAACGTGACCGGCGAACTCGCGCCGGGGCAGGACTGTTTCTCGGCGCTGGAAGCCTGTTTGCCGGTTGGCACTGTCTCGGGAGCGCCAAAAGTGCGGGCAATGCAGATTATCGACGAAATGGAGCCGCATCGCCGTGGGCCGTATGCTGGCGCCGTTGGCTACATCGACTTTTTTGGTGATATGGATACCTGCATCGCGCTGCGAACGCTTGTTGTTCAAGGCGACCGCGTGGATATCCAGGTTGGAGCCGGAATCGTTGCCGATAGCGATCCCGAAGGGGAATATCAGGAAACGCTCAGCAAGGCGCGGGGACTTTTGAAGGCGATTGAGATTACCAATCGGCGGTGTGGGCAGTAGTAAACGAGGCGTCATTCGAGCATTGTTTGGGACTATTCCCCGGATTTGTAGCGGCGAAGCAAAATTCGCCCCATGGCGGTGTCAAGTTGATTGGGGTGACGCTGGGCTGTGAATAGTCTGGCGGCGCTTTTCATTGGCGTGTTGCGCCCGTAAACTGCGCTGGTCGCGGTTTCGGCGCAATCTGAGGCGGCGCCGTTTCGATTTGGTAAGGCTGTTGGGAGCCACTGCTTTGATATCTATGTTGTGGGGCGGTCGATCGCCTTCCGCTTCGAGGCGAAACCCCTGGACCCTGCTACTTATTGCGCTACTTGTCGCGATGCCGGGGTGCGGCGGCTGCCAAAAGAAATTGACGGCGAAGCAGCAAAAGGAACAAGACGAAGCGAAGAAGAAAGCGGCTTTGGCGCCTAAAGTCGATCCTTTTTCCACGGGCAAGATTACGCCGCTCCCCGCTGAAGTGAAAATCCTCAAGCCGATTGTCACGGACCCCGCCGAACTGGAATCGGAGGAAGAAGCGAAGAAAAAAGAGGAAGAGTCGCGATTCCTCGCCAACAAGCTAGCTCAGAACTTTGTGAAGCCCGGCCATTGGACCGGGCTCGTGTTGCCGATTCGCTCCAATCAAGTTGATATCGCGGGCGACCTGGTCGCTTCCACCATCGACGCCAAGACGCAAGAATTGGCGGAAATCGAAAATACGCTTTACAAGTTTTCGTTGACTCGCCCGATCACGCTGGGAAAAGGTCAGGCGAAATATATTGAGACGCTTGCTTTTGTTCCCAAGGCGCTTCAGTCGGGCTCTAAACGAATCCGATTTCGAAATGAGTTGATCAGCGGCGGCAGGCGCGCGGTCTACCTGGATGAACCAACGACGCCTCTCCACTCGTATCAGTATTTCTTTTTGGTGGTGGCCGCGAATCCAGATCAATACACCTTTCTGCGAGTTTCCAATTTTAATTCGCTTTCCACTGATGCGGATGAAGACCAAGGGAAGTTTTATCAGTTCGTCATTCCCAAGTTTGAGAATGAATTGCCGCTACCGATCCACGCGGCGACTTGGACTAATCTGGCGTGTGTCTTGTGGGATGAAGTTGACGCCAAGCGCGTCGATGCCGAACAACAAAAGGCGATGATCGATTGGCTGCAGTGGGGCGGCCAACTGGTAGTCAATGGCCCGCGAACGCTCGATATGTTGCGTGGCAGCTTTCTAGACGAGTATTTGCCGGCTGGCGCGAATAAATCACTCACGATTGATGAAGCAACGGTCGAGGTTCTCAACCAGAACTGGTACATCGAGCCAGCCACGGAACTCGCCAGAAAAGATGAGCGGCGGAAAATCAAACTCAAGCCTAACGAGACGATCGCGGGCGTTGAGCTCGCGCTCCGAAGCGGCGGATCATTCGTGCCTAAGTGCGGAAACCTAGTGCCGGAGCGCCGGGTGGGTCGCGGACGAATCGTGGTAACGGCGTTTCCGCTCTATCACCGAGCCCTGATCAATTGGTCCTGCTACGACAATTTTCTCAATAACGCCATTCTCCGTCGCTTGCCGCGCGAGTTTGTCAACGGCGAAACGACCAGCGAGGCGATGCGATTCTTGACCAAGGGAGTCATTCCCGAAGATCCTCGCGTCACGTCGACACTGAGATACTTCTCCCGCGACGCGGGCGATACCTCGACTCTCGTGACCGATATAGATCCAAATGAAAATCGCTTGATCCCTAATTTTAATTACCAGCAGCAGTCGATCGATCAGGCTGAAAAGTTACAACAAGCGCGGATTGAGCGGGCATCGGCTGCGGATGTCGATGGTTACGACTGGCATTTCTCGGGATATGTCTCGAGCGGAATCTCCGGCGTAGCAGGCTGGAATGATACCGGCGCGTGCCCTGAGGCGGCTCGAGGCGCGTTGACGGAAGCTGCTGGTATCGAGATCCCCGAACGTAATTTTGTGTTCCGGATGATGCTGGTCTATCTCGTCGCTTTGGTGCCACTCAATTGGCTGGTATTTCGATTAATGGGCCGACTTGAGTGGGCTTGGATTGCGGCGCCGATTATGGCCATCATCGCGGCTGTGGCCGTTATCCGTTTGGCTCAGCTCGATATTGGGTTCGCTCGCAGTCAAACCGAAGTCAACATTGTCGAAACGCATGGCGGTTACGATCGCGCCCATGTAACGCGCTACGCTGCTCTCTATACGTCGCTTTCCTCTTCCTATCGAATTGGATTTGAGGATGCCTCTGGTGTGGTTTTGCCATTGGCTCGCAAAAACGCATTTACGTCACGACTCACAGATAGCTATCGAACCGTAACGATGGAACGTGAGGCTAATGTTGAGTTATCGGGGTTTGGGGTCGATTCCAATTCGACCGGCCTACTGCATGCGGAACATATGCTTCCCATGGGAGGCGCCTTCAAGCTCGCAGGCGACGAAAAAACGGGCTGGAAACTGCAAAACGACACCAAGCTTCGCGCGGATGCCGGCATCGCCCTTTACCGCGATGAGCAGGGCGCATTGCAATACGCTCCTCTCGGCGAAATCGGCCCTAGCGTGCGGGTGCCGCTCGAGTGGCGAAATGTCGTTGTTTCCGCTACCGATGGGAAATCAAATTCCGTTGAAGGCGCGCTTGCAAATGAAATTTCGAAGCTCGATGAGAAGTCAGCGGGGAAAGGGAATGGCCAAGGTGCGTCGCGGCTCAAACTGCGGAAGCTCTTGGAACTCGCTTGCGGCAAAATCAAAGTCGCGCCGGGTGAAGTTCGACTCGTGGCGATCATGACCGACCGACCAGGGGGAATGGAAGTTCGCCCCAAGGCAGCGCAGGTCAATTCCGCGACG
Source organism: Pirellulaceae bacterium (assembly GCA_046595915.1). Taxonomy (GTDB): domain Bacteria; phylum Planctomycetota; class Planctomycetia; order Pirellulales; family Pirellulaceae; genus JBKJSI01. The sequence continues at coordinate 29,568 of JBKJSI010000849.1, read as the reverse complement.
CTACTCCTCGTTCACCTCAAGCAGGGCAATTTTCCCGCGCCTGAATCGGATCGAAATCTGAAGCTCGACATCAAGACTCCAGAAACTGTCGAACCTAACAATCTTGACGAAGCCCCCGCAACCCTCGATGAACCCGCCGCTGGCGCCGCTCCGGCCGCGACAAAGACACCATGATTGAAATTACCGACTTTGGAAAAGACTACGGCGAGTTCATCGCTGTGGAACGCCTCAATCTCAAAATTGAGGCGGGCGAGCTCTTTGGGTTCATTGGTCCCAATGGCGCCGGCAAGAGTACGACGATTCGCTTCCTCGCCACACTGCTCAAAGCGAGTCGCGGCGATGGCACGGTGAATGGCCACCGCATCTCGCGTCAGCCGATGGAAGTGCGTCGAAGCATCGGCTACATGCCGGACGACTTTGGCGTTTACGACGGCATGAAGGTTTGGGAGTTTTTGGACTTCTTCGCAGTCGCCTACCAGATTGGCAAACAGAAGCGAAAGCAGATCATCCCGGAAGTATTGGAGCTGCTTGACCTCTCGCACAAGCGCGATGACTTCGTCAACGGTCTCTCGCGCGGCATGAAGCAGCGACTTTGCCTTGCCAAAACACTGGTTCATGATCCGCCAGTGCTGATTCTGGACGAGCCCACGAGCGGTCTTGACCCGCGCGCGCGAATTGAAGTGAAAGCGCTGCTCAAAGAACTTCGGCGGATGGGCAAGACAATTCTCATCTCGAGCCACATTCTCTCGGAACTCGCGGACTGCTGCACCTCCATTGGGATCATCGAGCGCGGTCAACTACTGATGCATGGGCGAATTGACGAGGTTTACACTCGCCTCCGTCGCAATCGCATTGTGGAAGTCAAATTCGTCGGCAGCATGGATCAAGGCCTTTCGATTATTCGCAGTTCGCCGTTTCTCAAAGACATCCAAATCGACATGCAAATGGCGACGGTGGAGTTAGAGACTGATGACGCGGGCGTTGCTGGGCTTCTTAGCCAACTTGTTCAGCAGGGCGTTGCACTGCGTTCCTACAACGAGAAGGAGCCGACGCTGGAGGATGTGTTCATGTTGGTGACAAAGGGACTTGTGACCTAATGGTGGCTCGTTTCTAAGCGGATGCGTCAAATTCCAGTCGACAGCTTTTGTTAGATCTAGGCAAAGGCCGAAGGTAGCGATTAATCCAGTCAGGCGGCTTTTATGCCGTAAATTCTGCCCTGTTCCGCTGCGCGCCGCTCTAAATTCCGTTGGGCGCGAGTTGCCGTAACCTATCTAGCTAAGTGAGGCCTTTCCTAACGCACTGCGCATCGTCTATGCGCAGTGCCAGTATTAAGGAAGTAGCGAGAGATGATTGCCAGCGCACCTGAACTTGCTTCCAGCGACACCAGCAGCCCCGAGCGCATTGCCGACTTGGCGAAAGAACTGTCCCACAAACTGGTTCGCGCTTTTGGACGCATTCAAACCATCAATGACCAATCTCGCATTCTCTCCCTCAACGCGCAGATCGAAGCCCAGCGTTCCGGGTCTGCAGGCGCTGCATTTGGCGTTGTCGCCGCGGAAATGAGGCAACTTTCGACCGCGACCACTGTTGTCGCCGGCCAGGTTTCCAAAAAGGTCCATACCGCCATTTCGGAATTGCAAGGCATTAGCGAATCGCTCGCGACAAACGTCCGAGGGACGCGACTTAGCGACCTAGCGCTAACGAATATCGACCTCATCGATCGCAATCTCTATGAGCGATCTTGCGATTGCCGTTGGTGGGCGACGGATAGCAGTCTTGTTACCGCACTTTCGACTCGAGCGCCTTCCGATTGTGAATACGCGTCGATGCGATTGGGGCAGATCCTCGATTCCTATACCGTCTACCTCGACCTCGTGCTCGCGAATCTCGATGGCGCAATCGTGGCGAATGGCCGACCTCGTCAATACAACTCAGCGGGAACTCGCCATAGCGACTCCGCTTGGTTTCGCACGGCGAAGACTTCCGCCAGCGGCGCGGAATTTGGCTTCCAAACGGCACATGTTTCCTCACTGGTCGGTGGTCAACGTGCGCTCGTCTACTCTTGTGGTGTACGTGAAGGCAGTGATGTGAATGGCCAGTTGCTCGGCGTCCTCGGGATTGTTTTCAACTGGGATGCCTTGGCGCAAACGATTGTCATGAATTGCCCGCTGGCCGCCGACGAACGTCAACGCTCGCGCGTTTGCATTGTTGACGACCGTGGTTTAGTGCTGGCCGATTCGAAAAATGAGCAACTTGGCTCGCGGCTGGAGATTCACAATCAGGACGAGCTCTTCGCGGGCAAAAAAGACTTCGTCATCACGACGGTTGGCGGCAAAAAGTGCATCGTTGCCCATGCCGCCGCGCCGGGCTTCGAAACCTATTCAACGGGCTGGCACTCGGTGATCATTTTGGAGCTTTAAGCTCCGTCGCATTCGGCTAGTTTTCCGTCGTGAGCAAATAGGTCGCAAACGATGCTAGCCAATGCTCGCCGGCATAGTCTCCGCTCGAAATGTGCGGTATCGCCGCGTCAGCATGCTTTTGTGCAGCGGTGGTGAGTGCTTTGCGAATCGGGTCGGACTCGGGATACATCGCGGCTATACTGCGCATACACCAGGCGCGACTGATATTGAGTCCATCGAGATGCACTAGTTGCGGGTCGGTCCGATCGGTCACGGTGGCGGGTTGCATGATGCTTTTGGGAAGCCCTTCCGCTACTTGCGGCAGATATTTCTTGAACCATACGCGAAAGTCAGCTGCCATTAACACTCGCCGCATCAGATCGGCTTCCATGAGGCTAGGCGAGTAAAAGTCCGCTCCATCCGGCTCCCAGGAGGCGGGGATATTCTCATCCTTCGCGAAGTAGTATTTACTTCGTTCGACGAGCAATATTTCCAGTTTCTGATCGCCGACCGTTCGGGCATAATCCAGTGCAAAGGTGAGTCCGAACGCTGTGCTCGAATGAACACCGCTGCGAATGGGGTAGGTCTGCTTTGGAAAATAGTCGAGATAGTATTTGACGATCACCGCGCTCACGGGCTTGAGATTCGTTGCCCACTCCTTGCCTTGAGCGTCATCCCAAGTGTGCAATTCTTCCGCGAGTTTAAGAAGCCACGACCAGCCGTAGGGGCGCTCGTAAGACTTCGCGCCGGGCCGAGCGAAGAAGAGGGCTTCGGTTTCCAAATTCTTCGCTGTCAAATTCGCCGCCAGCGCCGCGCGAATCTCCGCTTGCTCCGGCAGGTCTGGATAGATCTTCAAGATGCGAATGAGCATCCAGTGGCCATGCACGGCGGAATGCCAGTCGTAGCAGCCATAAAACGCCGGATGGATATGCCGCGGACTCTTTACATCGCCTTCGCCATTGAGCACATCGGCGGGTTTGTTGGGATATTCCTTCGCGATCCCCTTGAGGGCGAGCTTAGCAAATTGCGAAGCTTGTTCCTTTGTTAATCTGAAATCAGCGGCTGCAGCCAGCAATTCTTGTGTCCACAAGCTGAAGAACACCAAGAAGAAAGTTGGGAAAAGCGCGAAGGAAAGGGAATATTTCATCTTGAATTTTGTCCAAGGTAGGCGGAACCATCAGGCATTGGCATAGGACATCTTGTTCAGGTTGTTCTAGAAAATCGAGAGGTTAGTTCAATTTGTCGCGACAGTCTGCAACACTGTCCGCCCCTGAGCCGGTACAGCGACTTCGTTACCGACTCACTCACTTCTCCCAAGTAGGGCCACGAGACCATGCCAAATCCATTTCCGGTCAACTTCATTCCTTTTCTATTGGCGATGTGGCTTTGGTTATTTGGGTTGTCTGGCAAAGCCAATGCGGTGCGCAGTCGCGCAGGCGCATTCTCCTCGGGCTGGTCACTTTACGATAAAGAGTACAAACCCATCTTTCGCTACACCATCTTTGACGTCGCCGACGTGCCATTCCTAGCTTCGAGAATCTGGTCGAGGGTAATCTGAGCATCAAAGCCGAGTTCACGCCCGAGGGCTCGGAGGAGGGCGGGCGTGATCTGAAGTTGTTGATTAATGAAAAGATTGCCGCCGAAGGAAAGTTAACCCGTTTCGAGTTTCGGCATGGGCTGGAACCCTTTGAAGCTGACCGCGACTCGATTACCCCGGTCTCTCCAGACTGCTTAGCGCCTTTGGCGTTTAGTGGAACAATTGCGTAGGTGACTTTTGAGTTGGTTACGAATTAGAGGTTCCTCCAAGCCCTGCCCCCCCAATAGAGGGACTCGCCTGCCGCGACTTTTTTAGGGTAGAGTGCCATTGAAATTCGATGGGGTTTCCAGGTTGGCTCCCCTCGATAGAATTGGGCTTTTTGCGGCCGTGCTCAGTTAACGGGTTTCGGCGGTTCGAGGTTTTGAGGATCACGTAGTGCAAGTAACCATTTCGGCGCGACACGGACACTTAAGCAGCACGACTCAGGATAAGATTCGAGAGAAGCTAGCGAAACTGCCGCGATTGCATGACCGACTCTCATCCATTCAGGTCACCGTGAATTTGGAAAAGCCGGAGCAAATTGGCTTGGAAGTTCGAGTCAAAGCCGAACGAGCCGAGGAGTTTGTGGCCCATGGCGAGGCCGAAGAACTGATCGCTGCCTTGGATGGCGTCATTCACAAGCTCGAAATGCAACTGCGCAAACACAAAGAGAAAGTCACCGACCATAAGGCCAGCGGTCACAAACACTTAACGGACGAACTCAAGGGCGAACAAACGCCAGACGAATAGTCTAGCGCGAGCCAGAGTGCATCATTGCCCCAGCGTTCGCCCGATCCCTTCCGCCAGTTCGCGGCCGAGCCCGCGAGCCCGTGCGATCAAACCAGGATTTTGCAGTCATGAAGTTCTCCGATTTCATTTGTTTTGACGCCACTCGTGCGACCCTTGGCTCCGAGAGTAAAGAAGAGGTCATTCGCGAGTTGGTTGAATCCCTCATCTCTGCGGGCGGGCTCACAAGCGATGAATCTGAGAGCATTCTCAAAGCGATCATGAAGCGAGAGGAACTGGGAAGCACGGGCATTGGCCGAGGAATTGCAGTTCCTCATACGAAGCACCCCAGCGTGAAGAAATTGGTGGGCGCGGTCGGAGTGAGTGACCAAGGTGTGGAGTTTGATAGCCTCGACGGCGAGAAAGTGCATCTTTTGTTTCTACTCGTCTCACCGCCAGATCTACCGGTTGAGCACTTGAGAGCACTTGAAAATATCTCACGACAACTGCGCGATGACATGTTTTGCAAGTTCCTGAAGAACGCCAAGTCGGTCGAAGAAATCCAAACTGTATTACGCGAGGCGGATGCCGGAAAATTCGAAAACTGATTCTTGGCGGCCATTGGCGAGTCTGCATGTCAGCAGGTTAGCTCACTTAACGAATGCATTTTTCTCGGGAGTGGGTTGTTCCATGTCATCCGATCCACTGGCCTCCGGGCTGAACTCCGAAGGGAATGTTGTTCGAATTCAGGTGGAAGTCTGCAACCGCTTAGGCATTCATGCTCGCCCTGCCAATCTCATTGCTCGCACTTCCATGCGATTTACGAGTCAGGTGGAGATCCGCAAGGGAAACGAATGCGTTGACGCAAAGAGCATTATTTCCTTGCTAACTTTGGGCGCAGAACAGGGTACGGTCCTGGAAGTATCGGCGGAGGGTGATGATGCTGGAGAGGCGATCGCGGCGATTCGAGAGCTTTTTGAACGCCGTTTTGATGATGAAGAGGAGTTTCATTCCTAGTTGCCGCCTCCACGATTGACGGTACGGAGCATGACAAACTTGCAAGCTCAGGCGCCAATCACGAAGATCGAAGTCTCTCCCGGCTCGCCGTTGACGAACCGCTTCGCTGAAGTTTCGCCGGCTTCGCCACATTACTCCAGTCCGGCAATCGAGCTTTTTTCTCCTCGCAAAGGGCCAGCCGATTGGCTTCTTTTCTTTTTTGGATATTTGCTGCTCATTGAGTGCGGCATGGTCACTCCGATCATGGGATCCGCTTGCTATTTGTATTGGCCAGCCAGCGGACTCCTTACGGCGGCCCTGATCCTTGCCGCTCCGAAGCGCTGGATCTATTTCATCCTTGCGGCTTTTACCGCGAATTTGGTTGCATTCCGATTGTGGCAGGATTTCCCGGAAGGGACGGGCGCTCTCGAAGGAGTAGCCAGTCTCCTGGAAGCAATCATCGCAGCCAAACTGCTGCGACGCTATTTCGCAAGTCCGTTTGACTTCAAATCGGTCAATCGCGTGATCGGCTTCGTGGCCCTGGCAGTTGCTGTGGCGCCTGCCTGTTATGCGACGCTGATTGTAGTAGCTAAGTTTGTTGGAAGCCACGAAGAAATCGTTTTCCAACAGTGGTACCTGCGCTGGGCGGGACACGCCATGGGCGCCGTCACGATCGGCGCCGCGGTGATTAGCCTGGCAACGGATCTGACATGGTCGAAGCAGCTTAAGCGTCGCGCAGTCTTATTTGGCGTCGCCGCCATGGTCGCAATGCTCGTTTCGAACTATCTCGGTGTTTATCCAAACCGAAGGCTTGGTTTGGAAGAGATTCAATTGCCGCTTTTCGTTCTTCCCATCGTGGTTGCGTCGGCAATCTTCGTCAATCGTCCGGCCACGATCATGATTGCCGTATTAGCTTCTGTGGTTGCAATTGTAGCTTCGTTGCCAGTCATTTCTACGAATATGCCAATTCAGCGACAGGGAATCGTTCATCAAACAGCGCTACACGCCTATGTCTTTGCCGCAATTGTGTGGCCGTTAATTGTCGCTACGGTGATCGAAGAAAAACTCGCCATTTCGCAAGAGTACACACGGCAGTTCGAGTATCTACAGCAAGTGATGCAAAGCAGTTCCGACTCGATCACTCTGAAGGATTCGCGCGGTAAGTATTTGCTTGCCAACGAATCGGCCGCGAAATTGATGCTAACCACGGCGGATGCGATGATTGGAAAGCACGATAGCGATATTGTGTCCGCGGAAGTCGCTGCACAAATGGCTCAACTTGAACAACTGGCGAAAGAAGGTCGCATCAGCGAAACCGTCGAAGAGCATTGGAACGATCGAGGCCAGCAGCGAGTTTTTGTTGTGTCGCGTTCTGCATGGCCACGAGATGGAGTGGGCGAAAAAGGGCTCGTGATTATCGCACGGGAAGTGACGGAGATTCGGCGTCAAAAAGTGGCGCTATTGCAGAGTGAACAGCGTTTTCAGGCGCTAGTTGATTCTATTCCCACATGCATATTCGAGGCGGATAAGTTTGGACAATGCCGTTACGTCAATGCGGTGTGGACGGAACTCTCGGGACAGTCTCAGGAGGAAGCCCGCGAACTGGGTTGGCTCGACGCCGTCCATGAACAGGATCGTGCGGACATTTTGCGAACCTGGCGACAATTCAGCGGGGGTGAAATATGCGAATTTTCGAGAGAACTGCGATTGCGGCGGCCCGATAGCTCGGTGACCTGGGTTCAGGTTCACATCGGCGCTCTCCGCGACGAACAAGACAATGTGATCGGAGGCATTGGCGCGATCTTAGATATTACGCCCAGAAGGTATGCGGTTGAGAACCTCAAGGAGAGCGAAGAACTTTTTCGGATGCTCGCCAATGCCGCACCCGTGATGATTTGGCGGACCGACGCGGAACAAAAGTGCAGCTTTCTCAACGATCGTTGGCTCGATTTCATCGGCCTGGAGCTGGCCGAGGCGGAGGCCGAAGGGTGGAACAAGCGAATTCACTCTGACGATGTCGATCGGCGGGAAGAGATTGTCGCCCTGGCTTTTCGCCAGAGGTCGTCCTTTGAACTCGACTATCGCGTCTTACGGCGAGATGGGGAGTATCGATGGATTGTGGATTCCGGCGTACCCATTATTAACGATGCCGGTGAATTTTGCGGATTCATTGGCGGCTGCATCGATATCACCGATCGTCATGCCGCTCAAGCGGCTTTGGAACAACTCAATCTAGAGCTAGAAGTTCGCGTCGAACAGCGGACCTCGGCCCTCACCGTCGCCACTCAGCAGGTAAAACAGGAAGTGGAAGTGCGCCGGGAAATCCTGGAGCGACTTGAGCAAAAGCAGGGAGAACTAGCTCACGTTTCGCGGGTTACGGCGCTTGGCGAAATGGCGGCGGGCCTCGCGCACGAACTGAAGCAGCCATTGCATGCGATCCGAAACTACGTTTCGGGAATGAAAATGCTAGGTCGAAATACCGATCAATCATCGCTAGCCGCCGTAGCACTCGCGGAAATCGATCGCGAGACTCATCGTGCGGCGGCTATTATTGACCGCATTCGCAGTTTTGCGGCTCGTTCGCCCAACAGTCATTCTTCCCTGTACTTGGAGTCGGTAGTGCAGGACTCGATTGCGCTGTTGCAAAGCGAAGCTGCTCGCCGCGGAGTACGCATCTCCTTAGCGCCATTGACGAAAAAGGGGATTCGGGTGCGGGGGGATTGGATCCAAATTCAGCAGGTGCTTGTCAATCTCATTCAGAATGGCGTAGATGCAGTTGAGGCTGCCGCAGGGCGAGAAAAGGTCGTCACTTTATCGATTCGTCAGGAAGGCGCGAGCGCGATTATCGAATGCCGAGATGGCGGATTGGGCATTGCTCCCGAGGACTTGGCGAAGATTTTCGACCCGTTCTACACTCGAAAAACTACGGGGCTTGGAATGGGGTTAGCCATTAGCCGCTCGATTATCGAAGCCCATTCAGGGAAGATCATGGTGATCGACACGAGTCTAAATGGAACGACCATGGGCTTCAACTTGCCGATCCTCAACGATGAAAGAATAGCCAGCCTACCCGCTAATGACTTCTTGGATCGCCCCGTCAATGCTGGCATAATGCATTGACCTAACGGACAGTTCGCACATGTCGGAAGCAATAGTTTACTTAGTTGACGATGATCCCAGCGTACTCAAGTCGCTGGTATTCCTTTGCGAATCCACGGGCTTTCGCTCGATGGCGTTCGGTTCAGGTAAGTCGTTTCTCGATTACGCCGAATCCCACCCTGGTTTGGCGGGATGCGTCGTCACTGATTTTCGCATGCCGGAAATGTCCGGTATCGAGCTTTTTGAGCTACTTCGCAAGGCACAACACTGCTTTCTGCCAGTGATTATGGTCACCGCACATGGGGATGTGCCCATGTGCTCGACTGCAATTCGAAGCGGAATCTTCGATTTTCTCGCGAAGCCATATCCCGAGGATTTGCTAATTACTCGCATTGAAGCGGCGCTAAAAGCGGACGAGCGTAGGCAGACCTTACTCAGACGCGTGGCCAAGCTTACCGAACGCGAGAAAGAGATTATGGAGCTTTTGCGAGCAGGGAGGTCGATGAAGGAAATCGCAGTCGATTCCGGCACCAGCATTCAGACCATCTCCAAGCACCGACAGCGATTACTGGACAAACTCGAAGTCCGAAATGATGTCGAACTCGCTCGACTTCTCGATACGAGCGGTTGGAGTGACATCGGTAGACGCTCACCGGCCGTTTAGTTACGCGACAAATGCGGCGCAATTCGAGCCGAAAACGCACGGATAGCAGATTCGTATCTAATCGGTTATAAATCGGCAACTTTGGATGCCTCCCAATAGGGCCTTACGCGCGATCATTCCGCGTTAGCGACTTTTCCAGGAGGCGCCGACAGCGGCTCCCACTTCTTTTCTCGCTTCGTGCGGAATCGGGTCCTCCGTCGCGGCTAGCGCCGTTAGACGGTCGCCTTGTCATCGCGAATACGCAGCGCCAATCGAGGAACCCGCGGCACGACCGACGCCGAGGAGCTGCTTTTCTTCCCGGTCGCGATTCTTTTCTCCCCGCCGCGCGTTGTTCCGGCAGGGCTGAGGAAGAACTCGATGATGATGTTATGCCTACAACCAGTTTCATCACTTCGCACGTGGGATGCGGGGAGCCGATCGGGCGCCCGCGACCTGTTGCGCCTGTTTTCCCTAATGCCCCATTGCTTTGAATATGGGGAGCGCCGCAAACCATCACGCTCTATTTCCGCTTCAACTTTCGCCGCCGCGAGCCAACATGCCGCGGGCGAAAAGAGCCGAGATTGCTTTGGTGCGCCAGTCTTCAAGGGAAACGGTCCAAAACTCCGCTCAGCGTGCATCGCAACGGACGATGCGGCACAGTCCATTGAACCTTCCCGCGACAACTCAGAACGAGTATTGCGGGCTGTATCTTCGGGTGGCGGCGGAACGGCAATAAGTCTCACGTGCGGCATTACCACAGAAAGCAGATCGCCGCATGAAGAAGGAAATGTTGATCAATGTCCAGCAAGCTGAAGAATGCCGCATTGGCATTGTCGAGGATGGGGTGCTGGAAGAGCTCTACATTGAGCGAGCCAGCCAAGACAACTACGTAGGAAACATTTATAAAGGTCGCATCGTCAACCTTGAGCCGAGCATTCAAGCGGCGTTTGTTGATTTCGGCGTCGGGCGAAATGGCTTTCTGCACATCAGCGATGTCGAGTCGCAGTACTTTCGCCAAGGCGGGTTTGATCCGAATGATCCCGACTCCTTCGGTGGTCCACCGCGCGGTCCCGACATCGATTCTGGCGATGATGGCCCAAACGACGAAGATGAAGACAGCGATGAAGAGGGAGGCAGGCCGCAGCGTCGCGGAGGGCGTCCTCAAGGTGGACGTCGCGGCCCTCGCTTTGGCGGTCGGCCGCGGGTGAAGCCGCCAATCCAAGACATTTTTCGCCGCGGCGACGAAGTGCTCGTCCAGGTGATCAAGGAAGGAATCGGCGCTAAAGGTCCAACTCTTTCGACGTATATCAGCATTCCTGGGCGTTACTTGGTGTTGATGCCTGCGCTGGGGCGCGTCGGAGTCAGCCGCAAGATCGAGGATGAAGATGTTCGTCGCAAACTTCGCTCCACGATGCTGGAGCTCAATCCACCCAAAGGCCTCGGCTTCATCGTGCGCACCGCGGGACAAGACCGAACACGAAAGGACCTCTCTCGCGATTTGGCTTATTTGCTGCGGCTATGGAAGGCAATCGTGCGAAGGCTTAAGAGCACGCCCGGTCCCTGCACGATCTACGAAGAAAGTGACATGATCATTCGCACGATCCGCGACATTTTCACTGCGGATATCGATGCGATCTACATTGACGAGGCGGATGCCTTTGAGCGTTCAAAGGAATTCCTCAACCTCGTGATGCCGCGACACGTCAATCGCCTTCATCACTATGAAGGCCGCGAACCGCTGTTCCATAAGTACGGCATCGAGCAGGAAATTGCTCGCATTCACAAACGCATCGTTCCGCTGGCCCAAGGCGGGTCGATTGTGATTGATCAGACTGAGGCTTTAGTGGCGATCGATGTCAACAGCGGACGCTTCCGCTTTGATGAATCGGCTGAAGAATCGGCCTATCAACTCAACGTCAACGCCGCCCGTGAAATCGCCCGTCAGCTTCGCTTACGCGATCTTGGTGGTGTGATTGTCAATGACTTTATCGACATGCGCCGCGAAAAGCACCGCCGCGGTCTCGAAAGAGCCCTTCGCGACGCGATGCGCCGCGACCGAGCCCGAACGAAGATCTTGCGAACGAGTCCCTTCGGCTTGATCGAAATGACACGGCAGCGAATTCGCCCTAGCCTCAAACGAAGCGTTTACCAGGAATGCCCCTGCGGCGCCGGCGCACTCGTCAAAACGCCCGAAAGCATGGCTATCGAAATCATGCGAGTATTGATGCTCGCGTCGCACCAGCCCAATGTGGCGAAGATTACGGTCAAGTGCCACAACGATGTCGCCGCTTACATCAACAATAAGAAACGCAAAGAATTGATTCGCCTCGAAGATGAAGCGACGATCTCACTGCAGATTTTGGGCGTCGATAATTCTTATTCCGAGTTCCTGGCAATCGAAGCCCGCGACAAGGATGAAAAGCTGATCTCGATTCCGCTCTAGGTTGCGGAAAGTTTTTCGGGGGCGCCCAGCGCCCTTAAGAACTCGAATGTATAGATGCCCGTGTTATGGCCGTCGTTGAAATCGATGGTGTAGGCATAAGTGCCCACGGGCCTCATTCCTTGGATCGCCAGGGGGAGGGTTTCTTCCGGCTTGAGAATCGTTAGTTGAAACGGATTCTTTTCTTGTGCGGTTCGTTTTTCGCGGCAAGTCGCGCAGGGGCACTCCCGCCGCAGTTCACTTACGCCGTAGCGGCGAACTTGGCCATCGCTCCAAGTGATGAGCAGATTGTTCGCGTCCGCTCGTTCAATTTTGGTGGGACTTGGCGACGGTGCGGTGCTGATGGGTGTAGTGCTCATGCGCAATCCGCGAGGGCTTGTAAGAGGCGATCGACTTCGGCAGGCGTGTTGTAATGCACCATCCCGACGCGAACCATGCCATCGGGCTCCATGCCCAGTTGCTCGCTGAGTTCTAAAGCATAGTAATTTCCATGCCAGGTGAAGATGCCTTGGTCCGCCAACCGCTTGGCTAGCGCGGTCGAGCTGATTCCTTTTACTCGCAGCGAAAATGTTGGAACCCGATGCGATAGCTTGTCGAGATCGGTGATGCCATAGAGCGTCAATGAAGGAATTCGAGCTGCTCCTTCGATGAACTGCTTCGCTAAGCTTGTCTCATAGGTGACGACTTGCTTGAACGCGTCGTCTAGCCGATCGCGCCTTGTTGGAGTCACCTTTGAGTTTTCCATGCCAAGGCTCGCAACATAGTTGATTGCGGCTAACACGCCCGCTAAGCACTCATGATTCTGCGTTCCCGTCATCCAACGTCCTGGTAGTTCATTGGGCGCAGGCCGAAGTTTGTAAGGCTCGATATCGAGGAGCAGTTCGAGTCTTCCCCACATGATGCCAATGTGCGGTCCGAAGAATTTGTACGCGGAACACGCCAGAAAATCGCAGCCCCAAGCGGCGACATCGATACGACCATGCGGCGCGTAGTGGACTGCATCAACAAACATCAGCGCGCCAACGGCATGTGCAGCATCGGCGATTTCGCGCAGCGGGTTGATCGTGCCCACAGAATTGGAAGCCGCGCCAACGGCGACTAGCCGAGTCTTATTCGTGAGAAGGGACTTCAATGCGGGCAAATCGAGCGTGCAATCAAGCTTGTTGATCGGTGCAAATTTAATTTCCGCGCCGGCATCGCGAGCCGCAAACACCCACGGCCGAACGTTGGCGTCATGGTCAAGCCGAGTCACGATCACTTCGTCACCCGACTTCCAAGTTCGGGCAAGCGCCCTTGAGAGGGCAAAAGTCAGCGAAGTCATATTCGCGCCGAAGAAGACCGATTTCGGATCGGCCGCACCCAGAAAATCAGCGGCGGCGGAGTGAACTTCGTCGAGCAGAGCATCACTCTCGATACTTGTCGCAAAGAGCCCGCCATGATTGGCGTTACAGTTCGAAAGGTAATGGCTAATCGCATCAATCACGCACTGGGGCACTTGCGTCCCCGCGGGGCCATCAAAAAAAGCGATCGGCTTTCCTGAGTGTATCCGCGAGAGGGCAGGGAATTGGCCTCTCAGTTGTTCAATTCGATCTTGGGTTAACAGCATGAGTATTGTCAATGATTAGTGGTCACAGAATCAGGAATCGCACAAACAAGCATGGCCGCGAGACTTTACTTCTTTTCCCATGTATCAATACACTCGACCGCTCTTTTCAACTGCAAATCGTCTTCAAGCAGGTTGGCGCGGGTGATTCTACTGCTTGGGCTTTTCGATGAGAAATGCTGATATTCAGTCGTGTCACGCTCATATCGCTTCAACATGTACTTCGCCTTCTCTTCGCGAGTCACGGGGACTTCCCAACCTGCGTCGGGAGATACTCCCCAAATCGCTGTCTCGGACACTTTGTCCTCTCTGGGTCGCTGAATATTCTTGCCACTCGGCCTCCAATAACTGGCGATCGTGAGTCGCAGCGCACTGCGGCCACTTTGCAACGGAATCACATTTTGAACGGAGCCTTTACCATAGGACTTCTGGCCGACCACTTTACCCCGATGATGATCTTGCAAGCACGCGGCGACAATTTCACTTGCGCTCGCTGACTCGCCATCGACCAACACCACAACCGGAATCTGATTGTTGATCTCGTTTCCCGAAATCGCTTTGTGTGTTTCGAGCAGCACGCCTTCGCGCCCGCGAGTGCATACGATGACACCTTCCTTTAAAAACATGTCGCAAATCTCGGTGGCCGAGTCGAGCAGACCGCCAGGGTTATCGCGCAAGTCGAGAATGACGCCGCGAGGTGGATGCTCGCCGAACTGGAGCGCCTTTTCGACTCCCGCCGTTGTTCCATCGCCAAACGAAAGGACGCGGATGTAGGCAATATCGGGACGATCTGCGAGATGGAAGTCCCACTCGCCGTTGTCGCGGAGGGTGTCGCCCAGAACCGTTTGAGAAGTGATCACGTCTCGAATCACTGCGACATCGTGGGACATCGCCGCGCCCTGAGAAAGAATGGTGAGCCTCACTTGAGACCCCGGCGCCCCTCGCAACAACTTACGTGCTTTCTCGTCGCCCAAATTGCTGACCAATTTGCCATCGATGGAAACTATTTCATCAAGCGGCTTGAGTCCCGCGCGAAGGGCGGGCGTCTCGGGCATTGGACTTGTAACAAACAGCTTCTTTTTCGCTTCATCATAATGCGCTAGGACGCCAACGCCGCCGAACTCATTGGTGATGTCTTCCTCGAATCGCTCGTACTCGGACTCCGGAATGAAACTTGAATTGTCGTCCAGGTCGGCGAGCATCCCATCCATTGCCCGCTCGAAGAGGTCTTTTTCCTTGACCGGGCGAACGTATTCGCTAGAGACGATATGCAGTGCTTCATTGAGGATCCCGACATACCGGCTTTGATTTGCCTTGACCGCGCAAACTGCGCAGGCCGAGGCGGCAAGAAGCATCAACGCCAAGTTGCGAGGAGTCATGAAGCTTACTTTTCGTAGCGCCAAATGGTGAAGGGCGAAGCCGCCGCTACTTGCTAGTGGTCTTTTTCGGCTCCGCTTCTTTTGCAGCCGGCTTACTCGATCGAGTCAAGTCCCAAGCGGAAATCCACTCCGTCCCGCCGCGCGCGAATCCATATTTTTCCCGCAGTTGTTTTTCCATATCAGGGAAATGGCCGGCGCCATAGAAGATCGCCACCTTTTTTTTGCCGCGATTTAGTTCTCTCTCCATTACGTTAAGGCATTTGACGTTACGTTGATCAGTGAGTGCGCCCGAGAGAATGCCGCCGAGCTGTTTCATTTGTGCGTCGAGTCCAAGAAGCTGCTCCGCGAAGATGATCTTCACTCGCCGCGCGCGGTCTGAGCTCGCCAGCGCCATCATGAGCCGAATACTCATCGCACTATCGTTGGCTTGTTGACTCGTCGAACCTCCACCCAGCGATGATGCGAGCGTATCTAAAACCCCCTGTGCCGAAGGCGTCGCGCTTTTTGAGAACTCTTCCTTGAACGCTTGACCAAGTTCTTGCGGCGTCATGTCGGCGTGGACGAGGTTGCGTTTGTTGTAGTCAATGTGGTCGAGTTGAAACGTCAAGTCGAGCATGTCTTTCATGCCAGTTTGTAGCTGCGAGATGGGGCTCGTCTCTTCCGGACGTTCAGCCGGCCTGGGAACCACGGCATCCTCGGGTTTGACGACTTCATAGAGCACTGCGTCATAGTCCTTGAATTTGCTGTTGAGCGCTTCGTAGTAAGACAACTCTCCAATATGAAGCGCTCCGATTAGGTCCACGGTTGCATCTGGCCAACGAGCGGACTTCTCCATTCTTAAAACCGAAGTTTCGAGAGCCTGGGGGCGTTTCTTTTCATCTCGACGAATGCGGATGAAGAGATCGCCCACTTTCTCAGCTTTGGGCTTTGCCTCTTGCTTCTTGTCTTCGGCGGCGCTCTTTTCTTGGCCCGCCTCTTGTGCTGCGGCGCACGCTGCCAGAATGAGGCAAGCCATCCACTTTAAGGAGACCATTGAGCAGTTCATGTTCTGGGTTCGCGAAAGAGGGCAAGGATGTGGTTGCTAGCGTCGCCATCGATACACGACGCATAATCGGTAACCTTTTTCAATCCCCGTCGAGTGTTTTAACCGATACGACAGGATACCCCAGTCAGTATACGCCGCTACTTAGGCCTACGCTATTCGCGATCAGGCCAAGGTCGGGGCGTTGCTCGGGCGAAGAGGCCCTGAATCTTGTCAAGGCCGAATCGACCGAATTTCCGGCAGGGTTTGCCGTTCTTACTCAACTCGATTCCAAAGCAGGACCGATACAACCCCCACGGGCTGTATTCCCAGCACGACGGGCGCGGCCCGTTTGTCGGAACGTAATCGCCGAGGATGGAACTTCGCCATGCTGAGCATTCTCCGCAGATCGTGGCTTTTTGCCCTTATGGGCCTGGCCGCACTGGCTTCGAGCGCTCGCGCTCAATACACGGAATTCGAAGCGCCCACGGACTTCGACACCGACTACCAGTTCTTTGAACCGACGGAAGCCGACGACTACGGCGGATTTCCGGCGCCCAATACTGGGTGGTACGGCAAGTACGACCGGATGTTCATGAACACGACCCGGCCTCGATTCGAGCAGAGCCATACGAATGGCGACTTCGGTTGGGGTAACCGGCTCGACGTGGGCTACATGACGGAGCAAAATACCGGCGTCTTCGCATCGTGGATGCGAATGGGTGATGGCCTAGATGTAAACAACGCTGTCTTTAAGCCTACATTGGCGTTCAATCCCTCTGCAACGAGCTCTATTCCATTCACGCCAAATTCTGCGACATCGTTCGATCAAGGCAATATCAACTTTGATCCTCGCGTCAATCAAGACTTGATTGTCAACTCGCTCAATAGCGTTCGGTTCTCGACGTTTGAAATTAATCGCGTCTGGCGGTTGGATATGACCCATAGAGGCGGAATCATCGAGCCCTTCATTGGATTTCGCTACGCAGACGTTACTGACCACACCCGTCGCATGAATCAATTCCAGATCGCCGCTGCGGGTTTCGAGCAGCTGACCGATCAGCAGTCTTACTGGCAGAACAGCATGTTTGGCGGTCAAGTCGGCGTCCGCTTGGCCCGCCAAGTGGGTCGCTGGAATTTTGGCTCTGAACTTCGCCTGGCGGGTTACGCCAATTTTCAGCACTTCAATCAAGACAGTTACGTCACCACGCGAATCTACACCGGGGTTCTCCCAACTCCGCCGGCCCAGGAGTTTCTCCAGTTT
Source organism: Pirellulaceae bacterium (assembly GCA_046595915.1). GTDB lineage: Bacteria > Planctomycetota > Planctomycetia > Pirellulales > Pirellulaceae > JBKJSI01. The sequence continues at coordinate 12,422 of JBKJSI010000849.1, read as the reverse complement.
ACAAATACGTACGGCAGCAACGAAGAATTCGTGATCGGCGGTGACGTGCGAGTAAACGCTTCCTATGAGATCACACGGGATATCGCCGCGAACGTTGGGTTTCAATACATTGGCTTGGGTAAAGGTATCGCCCGCGGCCCGGTTCTACAAAACAATACCGGTGACATTTACATGGCTGGCATAAGCTTTGGCGTGTCGATCAACCGCTAGGAAGATCGCACACCAATCGAATTTGCCATCTCGCCCCACGGCTTAAGCTAGTGGGGCGAGTTTGTTTGTTGGCAGAGAATATTCTAGTTACGCATTCAAAACTCTAGCCAGCATGCTTTAGATATTTCGGGTTGATCGCACCGAGTTCCTCGGCGACCGACTTCACCGTCTCGCGAATCTGTTCGTTTGTATGGCAGGAGGTAATGAAGAACCGCAATCTGGATGCGGATTCTTCCACTGCGGGGTAGAGAATCGGCTGCACGTTGACGCCGCGCTCGAAGAGCCGTCTCGATAGCAACAATGCATCCGCCGAGTTACCGATGATGATCGGCACGACCGGCGAATCTTTGCTCATTCCCGTATTAAGACCAGCGGCTTTCGCCAATGACAAGAAGAGGGCGGAATTCTCTTGCACCTTGGTGGTTCGTTGCGGCTCGCGCTCCATGAGTCGCAGCGATGCTAGCGCCGCCGCCGCCGCCGGCGGAGGCATGCCCACGCTGTAAACGAAACCAGGCGCAGTGTATTTCAGGTATTCGACGAGTTCTTTCTTGCCAGCGATGTATCCACCGCAACTGCCGAACGACTTGCTAAGCGTTCCCATCCAAATGTCGACATCGCGCGGACTCACGCCGGCATGTTCGGCGATTCCGCGGCCGGTCTTTCCCATCGTGCCGATCGAATGTGCTTCGTCGACCATCAGAAACGCATGGTGCTTCTTCTTGATCTCAATGAATTTGGGCAAGTCGGGCCAATCGCCATCCATGCTGTAAACGCCTTCGATCACCACCAGCACTTTGCGATACTCGTGACGAATGTCGCTCAGCACTTGGTCTAGGGCTTGCCAGTCATTGTGGGCGAAGGGCCGACGGCGAGCGCCGGAGAGAATCGCCCCTTGGATCAAGCTGTTGTGCGATAGCGAATCATGCACAATCAAGTCACCGGGACCGAACAAGTGACCGATCGTACTTTCGTTCGTCGAGTGTCCGCCCACGAAGACGATCGAGTCTTCCACACCGATAAAATTGGCGATGCCTTGTTCTAGCTCTCGATGGAGAGGCTTTTCGCCCGAAACGAGTCGGCTCGCGGAAACGCTGGTTCCGTATCGATCAACGGCTTCTTTCGCCGAAGCCTGAACGAATGGATCGCCCGAGGTGCCAAGATAATTGTACGACGAAAAGCTGATCAAGTCGCGACCGCCAATGCGAGTTGTGTCGTTGACCACTCGCTCATGCACGCTGAAATAAGGGTTGGGGATCCCCGATTGGGCAAACATGCCAATTTGCTGTTTTAGTCGCTTGAACTCCGGCGTTTCCGCGAAGTCGTAGTATTCCAACGGAATCTCGAGATTCTTATCCGGGCTCGCGGCGCTCTTGGCCGCCGATTGGCCCGAGCGGCTAGCGAGCGTCGCCGCCAGATTGCGAGGCTCGACGCCGATGTGCTGTTCGATCGCGAGTGCGATTTCGCGAACGGTGAAGACCTGCTGCAAAGTCTCTTCGGGAATGCGCCCGCCGAACACGCCTTCGAGGGCCGACGCCACTTCCATCCGTTCGAGCGAATCTAATCCGAGGTCTTCCACGAGATTTGAATCGAGATTCACCGTCTTGGAACGTTCGCGTCCGACGGCGCGAATCTGCTCCATCACAATTTGAACAACGACCGGGTTGGGATTGCCGAGTTGGCTTTCCGCGCCCGCGAAGAGAGGCGGCTTTATTTCGTCGGCGACGCCGGAACCCTCGTCCCACACCGTCCATCGCGCCAGTTCCATCAGTCCGCTATTGAGAAATCCTTCTCGACAAGCGTGTCGTTGTATCTTTCCGCTCGAGGTTTTGGGAATGGAGCCCGTGCGAACCAAAATAACCGCGTCAGGCGGCACTTCATGTTCCTGCGCCACATCTCGGCGAATCGCCGAGACAACTTCTCCGCTCCAATCCTTGTCCCGGGTTCGTTCGACTTCGGCGACGATGATCAATCGTTCGCGACCAAGAAAATCAACCGCGAAGGCGGCAGAGGAGCCTGACTTTAGACGTGAATTGCACTTCTCGACAGTTTGTTCGATATCTTGTGGATAACGATTGACGCCGCGAATGATAATCAGGTCTTTGATGCGACCTGTGACAAACATTTGGCCTTCGTAGAGGAAGCCCAGATCACCTGTCTTTAAGAAGGTTTGATCGGGAACGCCTTCGATTTTCGCACGAAACGTGCTCTGAGAGATTTCAGGCTTGTTCCAATATCCCTGTCCCACGGTGGGGCCAGAGATCCAGATTTCGCCGATGCGATCAGCCGGCATTCGTGTCCGGGTTTCGGGATCGACGACCGCAATTTCCAGACCCGGCAAAACAACTCCGCAGCCAACTAGCTCTCGCGCATTTGGACTAGCGGCAGTCGTAGGAATGATTCGACGTTCATCCAGCGCGTCGCCATCGAAGAATTGAAAGTAGGGCTTGGAGGGACCAACGCCACCAGTCACGATCAGCGTCGTCTCCGCCATTCCGTAGCAAGGATAAAAGGCATCTTCGCGAAACCCAACTTGCTCAAATCGTTTTGCGAACTTTCGTAAGGTCTCTGCGCGCACGGGCTCAGCGCCATTATAGGCCGTTTTCCAAGAGCTCAAATCAAGTACTTTGAGATCTTCGTCATCGATTTTTTCCGTGCATAGCTCATACGCAAAATTCGGTCCTCCAGTCATCGTAATCCGGTAACGCGTGATGCATTCCAGCCATCGTAAGGGGCGTTGCAAGAACGACATTGGCGACATGAAGATCGCAGGCAATCCGACGAAGAGGGGTTCGAGGACGCTGCCCACCAGGCCCATATCGTGATAAGTCGGCAGCCAACAAAAATCGCGTCCTTCGCGATCGGGACGAAAACCATGGCAAATGATTTGCGTGTTGTAAGACAAGTTCCCGTGCGACAGCATCACGCCTTTGGGCGAACCTGTCGAACCCGAGGTGTATTGCAGCACTGCGAGCAAGTCAGGACGGATCACAGGTCGTCGCCAATCGCTTGCCGCCGCTTGATCTACGTTATCTGTTTCAAGCCATTGAATGCTCTTGAGGGGCAAAGCTCCATCGACGGCGCCTTGCATGCGCTGGGCGACGCTGCTGACCGTCAGCGCAAGCGTTGACTCGGCGTCGTCTGCGATCGATTGAATGCGGTCGGCATTGCGATTGCGCCGAGGCGGATAGGCCGGCACCGCGATTGCGCCCGCAATGAGGCATCCGTAAAACCCAATCACGAAGTCCAAGCAGGGCGGGTAAAGTAGCAAAACCCGCTCGCCGACCATGCCGCGTTCTTGCAGCTTAGCCGCGATTGCTTTGGCCTTGGTAAAGAGTTGGAGATAGGTCACCGAAACATCGCTGCCTTCGCCATCGGTATAGGCAAAAGCCATATTGTTCGGGGTTACGTCGGTCCAATACTCCAGCAGATCCAGGGTGTTGGTGAGAGGCGGATTGTAAGGAGCGAGAATGCTATCGAATTTCACCGTCGATTGAACTCCGCAAGCGAAATTTAGCGATGCCAGGAAGGACGCGCCTTCAGAGGAAAACTAGGTGATCGCTGAAATTGACACTCGTATCGTAAACCTTTGCCCCACCGGCTGTTAGGCATGGGAAGCGACAAATGGAATTGTCATTCCTAGCAAAACCCGGCAAAACACGCTGTAGAACTAGCTAGTCGCATCGAAATCGCGACGGATGTGACGGCCCGGCAAACTCCGTTTCGCCAAGTGAGCGAGCCAAAACGAGCGCAATCGCCCATTTTCGCCGCTTTTCCTGGCCCTGAGGGTACCAAATCCGCTGTTAACGATCAAACGGGCGACAAGGTTCACCCAGGCTCTACTTTAGCGGTTTGGACATCGTACGCGCGACTGCCTAAAACGAGCAGTCTTACCTAACCCAGCGAAAAGTCGTCGCCGGCGCAACAAATTTCTTTTTCGCGAGCTTCGATCGGCTCGTCAATGGCCGCCCCTTGGAGCATTGAGGGCCGTTGTTACATTCAATCTAGGAATCGCTCCATTCGCACTTTTTCGAATCACATGGTTCGAAGTAGAAACCTGCCAACTAGTTACGGATCTCATGAGCCGCCAATACATCTACAGCATCGAGCAGCTAACCAAAAAGCATGGCCAAAAGGAAGTTCTGAAGAACATCTGGCTCTCGTTTTATCCTGGCGCCAAGATTGGCGTCCTCGGTCGCAACGGCTCCGGCAAGAGTACGCTTCTGCGGATTATGGCAGGCGTCGACAAGAACTTTGACGGCGAAGCACGCCTCGCCGATGGTTATGTCGCCGGCTACCTCTCGCAAGAGCCGCAGCTCACGATGACGACCGATGTCTGGGGAAATCTTCTGGAAGCGGTCGCTCCAAGAAAGAAGCTCGTCGATCGCTACAACGAAATCAGCATCAAGCTCGGTGAACCGCTCGATGACAAGGTGATGCAAAAACTCTGCGATGAAATGGCAACGCTTCAAGACAAAATCGAAGCGACCAAGAGCTGGGAGATCGATCGCGACTTGGAAATCGCGATGGAAGTGATGGACCTCCCGCCGAAAGACGCCGATCCGAGCACGCTTTCTGGCGGCGAGCGCCGCCGCGTTGCGCTTTGCAAATTGCTTTTGCAAAAACCCGATCTATTGCTCCTCGATGAACCAACGAACCATCTCGATGCCGAATCGGTCGCCTGGCTGGAGCGGCATTTGGGCGAATATGAAGGCACAGTCGTCGCGGTAACCCATGATCGCTACTTCCTCGACAATGTCGCGCAGTGGATTTTGGAACTCGATCGCGGCCAGGGATTTCCCTTTGAGGGGAACTACACTTCTTGGCTCGAACAGAAGCAGGCCCGAGTCGAGAAGGAAGAGAAGCAGGCGGTCGCCAAGCAAAAGACGCTCGCCCGCGAACTGGAGTGGGTGCGGCTATCCCCCAAGGCCAGGCAATCGAAGAGCAAGGCTCGACTTGCGGCCTACGAAAAGCTCTCGGCAGAGCGATTTGAAGATAAGCCCGAGGAATTGGAGATTCAGATTCCGCCCGGCAAACACTTGGGAGACTTGGTTGTCGAAGCGGAGAACATGACCAAGGCGTTCGGCGATAACGTGCTCTTCGAAAATCTTTCGTTCCGTTTGCCCCCGGGCGGAATCGTGGGCATCATCGGCCCCAACGGAGCCGGCAAAACAACGCTGTTCCGCATGATCATGGGGCAAGATACGCCGACCAGTGGTCAGCTGCGAATTGGTCAGACCGTTGAACTCGGTTATGTCGACCAGAGCCGCGATTCACTTTCGCCTGAAAAAACAGTCTTCGAAGAAATCTCAGGCGGGCTCGATTTTCTCGACATGGCGGGTCGCCGCATGAATTCGCGCGCCTATGTGGCGCGATTCAATTTCAAAGGAACCGACCAGGAAAAGAAAGTCGGCAATCTCTCGGGCGGTGAACGCAATCGCGTTCACTTAGCGAAGCTCCTCCGCTGCGGTTCCAATGTTCTGTTGCTTGACGAACCGACGAACGATCTCGATGTCGATACGCTGCGAGCCCTCGAAGAAGCAATCGCCAACTACGCTGGCTGTGCAGTGGTGATTAGCCACGATCGCTGGTTCCTGGACCGCTTGGCGACGCACATCCTCGCCTTCGAAGGGGACGGGTATGTCCATTGGTGCGAAGGCAACTTTGCAACCTATGAAGAACAGCGCCGAGAACGCTTGGGGATCGGCGCCGATGAGCCACATCGCTTTCGCTATAAAAAACTCACTCGCTAATTAGCCAGCGAGTTGTGCCGTGCTATGGTCCTTGCGGCGATAGTAAGCAAATAGCGCCACGGCGAGTGGCGCTGCGACTTGAAGATATGCCATCGATCCAGTCATGGGGAAAGATAGCCCGACTGAAAAGTTACCTTGGGCCGCGCCGATTTTGTCCGCTACTTGAGCGTGAAAGCTGGCCGCGAGGATCGTAATGAGAAGCACCGCCACGAGGGACCAGCGGTAATCCTGCTTTGCGCGGCGCGCCAGATAGACGAAGAAGACTGCTGCGGCGGCGAACGGAATCAGTCGCAAACACCATGCAAATGCGTGAAATGCGCGATTCACGCTAATGGGATCGGTGAGGAGCGAATCGAACCCAATGCCGATTAGGCTAAGAAGCCATTCGGTGAGGGGAAAGCAGAGAGCCATCAAGCCAATCAGCGCGACCGGAAAGCCAATCAGCGGCCCCGCGACAAAACAAAGCACAGGGCGGCGCTGCACAAAATTGCGGCGATAGACTTTCGCCGCTTGGGTTGCGATCGTTCGTGGATCGCCCATTCGACTTTCTATTGTCGAGGGCGCGAGAGCATCCATGCTCATTAGTGAATCCTCCATATCGAGTTGGTGGTCTAACAATTCTTCAAGCAAACGAAGTCGGTAAGCGGCGGGCAGCGCGTGGCGCCGCAATTCTTGGTCGAGTTGTTCACGCCAATGCGGCAAGGGCATCGCCTTCTCCTTCCAAAACGCGGGCGATCGCGGAAGTCACTCGCTTCCATGCAGTCGTCGACTGTGAGAGCTTCTTCGCGCCCTTGGTCGTCAAGCGATAGACATAACGATCGCGCCCGCCGACTCGCTCTTTTTTGCTGGCAAGGCATTCGTCCGCTTCGAGCCGATGCAGAAGCGGGTAGATGCAGCCTTCGCCAAACTCGAGTACTTCGCTCGACGCGGTTTTGATCGCCTGCACAATCTCGTATCCATGCAAGGGCCGCCGCGCCAGCACTTGCAGCACAAGCAGCTCCGGCACGCCGTTGAGATATTCAGGGTTGGAACGTTTGGTAGTCATGATCGCATTCATTTAGTTCCCGTTCGTAAAAGGGGACTGGCTCCCGTAGGCGGCGTCGAAGTTTTCAAGCGGACACATATGCAGGGTGCCTGTCCCCTTCTTCGAACGGGAACTTACTTTGTGACGTCGATTGACATGGTCGTGGATATACCTCTTGGTTCTAGGTATGCCAATCCCAATCGGCGCAGCAACGCGCCTCACTTGAGCCACAATTTGCCGCGAAATCTGCAAGAACTGCTGGCGATGATGTCGTGTTAGGGCGCAGCCTGTTTGAGCTTGGCGGGCAAGACTTTGGCCATCTCAATGAGATACTCACGACGGAGCGCATCGAAGCCGCGCTCATTGGGATCTTCGAGATTGTCGTAGTACCAGTAATACGGATCCGCGGAATCGTAATGTCGATGCCAAAACTGGCGGCAATGAATGCCATGGCCCAAGAAGAGGCCGTGCATGTCAACTAAGTGGCAGTTGGACTTTTTGGCAACGACTTTGGCGATGACCTGGTTATACGCGCCATGCACCGCAAGCCCGCCGGGCCAAGCGGGCAAGCCGGCGTTCTCCGCGTCACCATCGCCATCGGTCGGATCATAAATATTCGCGATAAAGATCTCGCAGCCGCCAGGGAATTTGGCGCCAATGCGATCGAGCATCTCGCCGAGCCGTATTTCAAAATTGTCGATCCAAGGCTGAGCTTGAGTCAGCGTCGCCCCATACATCGCCCCTTCGCGAGGAGGCGTGCGACCATATTGATGAATCACATCATTGCCGCCCGTTGTCAAGACGACGATTCCGAACACGTCGTCAGGCTGAGTGGGAATTTTGGCATCGAGAATCGTCATATGTTCGAGCGAAGTCGAACCGGAGAGCGCGACATTGAGGCTCGTGAGATTGGGGATGACGTTGGAAAGCGAAATGCCTTGCATGTCGGGAAATTCGTCGCTCGGATTCCGCTCGATCCTCGGCAAAAGTGCTTTGTCCGCGGTCTTAACGCCATAACCCGCCGCCACACTATCGCCGAAACCGAGCAGCAGCACCTTGCGATCGGTCCATTTCGAAGCAAAGGGCGCTTTCGCAACCGCCGGCCCAGCGGGACCACTGCCCATGGGATGGAGCAGGTAGAAATCGATGTACTTGCCAGCGCCGAGCGCCAAAAGAAGCCCAATGGCGAGAATCCATCGCAATCGCCGCCATAGTCCTTTCCTCGGCGCTGGCACGGCGGAGGTTTTCAACGAACTGATTTTGTCAGACATGATGAAACCGCCGGCGGACAAAGTCGGTGATGTGCCCAATGAATGTCGCCGTAGAATGTCCCGTAGAATATCACCGAACATTGGCGACAATCTCACTCGCGGCGGCGATCGTCGTCTCAATTTCAGCTGGATTGTTAAATGGCCCAACGCTAAAGCGAATTACGCCGCCAAGATCGGTTCCAAGCGCCCGATGAATCCGGGCCGCGCAAAGGTAACCCGTTCTCACGGAGATTCCAAATTCCGAATCGAGAATGGCGCCAATGATCTCGGGATCGACTCCCTCAACGCAAATACTAACAACTGGCGCGGCCTCTGACCGTGGTCCATGAATCACCTGGACGCCATCGATCGCCCGCAGCCCTCCTGCAAGTTCCCCGGCCAAAATACTCGCGGTGCTGATCGCCTCTTTCGAGCCGGCTTCATTTCGCCACCGCAAAGCCGCCGCCAAACCGACAATGCCAGGCGCATTGTGATTGCCGGACTCAAGCCGATCAGGTAGCTCCGTCGGCTGCTCTTCCGATTCACTCTCGCTCCCCGTGCCGCCTTGGAGGAGCGGCTCAATTTGCGCCGCAGCTCGTTCACTCAGATAAAGCAGTCCCAAGCCGAGAGGCCCCAGCAGGCATTTATGCGCAGGCGCGGCGACGAGATCGATGCCCCAACTCACGGCATCGATGTTATGACTGCCAAGTGTTTGGGCGGCGTCGACAAGTAGCAGCGTTCCCTTGCCGCGAAGCAGTTCGCCCAGTCGGACGATATCGTTGATTGCTCCAGTGACATTGGATGCATGCGTGATCGCAACGAGGCGAGTATCCGCTTGAACAGCGCGGGCGACTTCTTCAACATCAACTCGCCCATGGGGATCGCAGCGAACATGTGAGACGCGAACGCCTCGTTTCTTAGCAAGCCAATGCAGCGGCCGCAAAACGGAGTTGTGCTCGGCGTCAGTGGTGACGACGTGGTCGCCATCGCGAAGCACGCCATGAATCGCAAGATTGAGGGATTCAGTGCCGCCCGAAGTAAAAACAACGCGACGCGCGTCGTGGTCGCCAAGCATTTGGGCGATCTGATGGCGCGTCTCAGCAACCGTGCGGGAGAGATCAACCGCGGACTGGTACGCGCCGCGCCCGATGGGGGCGCCGACGTTTCGCTGATATTGGTCTACCGCATCGTAGACCGTCGTCGGCTTCGGGAAACTGGTGGCGGCGTTATCGAGATAGATTCGAGGCATGGCCTCGATTATCGCTCGTGTGACAAGTTCGTCCCAGGGCCAACACAAACTCGAAAAAGCCTAGACGCGAAAACGGCGCGACCAGGGCATCCAAGATCGCGTCGATTGGCGAGTGCGTTCAGCAACAAAAGTGATATCTGGCTGAGCGTCGGAGATATAGAAAGGCGATTCCGTCGTGACCTTGGGGGCTGCGGGCGCGATCGTCGCGGGAACTGTGGCAGATTGAGAGGAAGCAGGTTGAACGGAAGGCTGCATGTTAATGATTTCTGGAGTACTGGCAATAACAGGCGGCGCCTTGGCAACGGCTTTTCGAGAGTGCCGCCGATCCCAGAGTAACGCGATGCTGGAAATCGCAAGCCAAGTAAGCGCTTCAGGGCCTCGATGATGGCTCAAGAACATCCAGGTCGGGACGGTAATAGCGGCGGCCCAGCCAGCCATGTAGAGCCAGCCAAAAAAGCTCGCCGGGGAGCGGAAAGAAATCGTTCGGGTCTTAAACCACTCGGGGCGTCCAAACATGGCTTTTTGCATCCGGCTTAAAGTCGTCGTCCATTCATCTCATCCAGAGGGGTATTCGCACGGGATTAGCGAATCTTGCCTAATCGAATCACTCCGCGGGTCACTCTGCGGAACTCCGCAATTGGGTTGCTGCTTCGTTAGGCAGCCTTGCATGGTTCCTTGGCCGCCATTCTTCACAAATGGTGGAAAACCCTCTTTGCTTTAGGGTGTCTAGGTCTGAAAATACGCCAGAGAGACGGGGGAAATCGCGTTTTCGGGCTACGAAGCAACCCGCAAAGATCTGTTTGGCACAGAGGTTGCTACTGATGGAAGCACGATTCTGTTCATGAGGAGGCGGAAATGAAGAAAATCGAGGCGGTGGTCCGGCATCACCGCTTGGACGCGATTAAGACAGCGCTAGTGGAAGCCGGATTCCACGGAATGACCGTAACTGAAGTGCGTGGATTTGGGAGGCAGAAGGGAAAGACCGAAACATATCGTGGAGCGGAATACACCATCGATTTTTTGCCCAAGCTTAAAATCGAGGTCATTGTCGCCGACGATCAGGCTGCCAAGGTGATTTCAACCATCATGGCCGCCGCCCGAACGGGCCAAATTGGAGATGGAAAGCTCTTCGTGAGCGACATTTCCGAAGTGGTGCGAATTCGGACCGGTGAAAACGGGGTTTCGGCCCTGTAATTTCACCGGACAAATCGGTTCGGCAAAAAATTTCCACTTTCTACTTGTCAATTCCACGAAAACGGATATTTTGCTGATTATGGGGAAACGAAACACCCTTTCAGCAGTTTTAGGGAGCTTTCAACCGAAATAAACAACGCTTTGCCAGGGAAAAATAAAATGGAAAAATGATATCCATTTTCATTTGGCCCCAAGTCAAAAGATTTTCGATGTTTTCCTCGATTTTGTTGATTTCATCGGTCACTTGGCTTAATCTGGCGAAGACGACATAGAAGGCCGGAAAATTTCGTCAGGCCTTCTCACACAATTCATCTTTCGTACCGCGCCGTTTGGGTGGGGAATCGATTCGCCTTCTTCGCAACAGTTGGCAATTATAAATCCGATCCCCACCCATTCTTTTTTCTTGGGTCACGCTGATCCAGTTTGCTTGCTCGTAATGGAAGCCCAGCCGACCTGCTACGTGCGCCGTCGTTTTGAAGTTCGACCTACATTGCTCGATTTTCAACGTGCTGCCGGGCACTATTATTGCAGGTAGTCGAAGCAACTTAAGCAGGCTTTAGGTCGGCGGTCATGGCCAAAGCACTGTGAAAATGCGGGATCGCCGTGGCGCGGATGGCTTCTCGAACCTGGCCGGTGACTTCGTCGATTTCTAGCTCCACGGCGGCGCCGATTTGGCCGCGCCCGCGGGTTAGCTCGACTCGTAGTCGCCGGGCGTCGTTCGAGGGACGCGGCTCGACGAGTAGTTGCACCTCCGACCAGGAAGGCTCGCCGCGCCATTTGCTCGACCGCACGAGTAGGCCCAGGGCGTGTTGGCTTTCGGCGGCGAGTTGGAGGCGGCGAAAGGTTCGCCAATCGATGGCCTCAACCAGCGCCCAAACAGCGGCCACGCCCTCGCAGCGCAGGGCCTGGTCGATCGCCCAAAGCTCATCGGCGGCAGTCGCGGGACGGACCAGGATCACCTTTTCCAGGTCGATGCCGAGCGCGGCGGCGGCGGGCGGATAAAAGCGATCTTGGCGATCAATCACCACAAGCGCGCCGCCTTCAAAGCAGGCTTCGCGAGCGGCCAGCAGCGCGAGCATGCCCGCGCCGCCCCCTTGTCCCGGCGAGAGCCACTCCGTGAGTGAGCCGCTTCGCAGGCCGCCTTCGGGCAATAGGCGATCGAGCGCCGAAATGCCGGTGCTGAAGATGGGTGGCAGATCGTCCATAGGGCGCGAGCTCTCGAGCCGGCGGACCTCTTGCCGCAATTCTTCGAGCAGTACGTTGTTGGTTTGGCTATCCGACATGTCGGCCCTCTCCGCCCAGAGGCAAGGCAGTTGGAGGCAGGAGCGAGTTTTTTTCATGGTGGATACGGTGTGGGAGGATGGCGCGTAGTGTACATGCGTACCGTATCCCCGTCAATACTGAGGCCAAACATGGGCGCAGGTCATCTCGCAGCAGTGCGAACAGAAAAAAAGACCCGCTGCGAAGCGAAAGGTTCGAGCGATGAGGTCTAGCCGCGACTAGGCAAGATGACTTTGATCCACGCGACCTGCATGAACCACCACAAGATTGCACATGGCAGTGAAACAATCTCCACCGCCAAGGCTATCCTGTTCACTTCTTGGGTGGTGCTAATACGCCTTAGCAAACACAACCCGCTTACTACTCGGCTTCCCCGTAAAAATACACATGCCGGGCTCCTCTCCGCCTTCGATCGGAATGTGTTTGCTAAGGCGTATTAGCACCACCCAAGAAGTGAACAGGAT
>JBKJSI010000780.1:0-5410 GCA_046595915.1 Pirellulaceae bacterium | reverse complement strand
ATTGCAGCCGCCCGAATTCCAGTCGCACCTAAAAGTCAGCCTCTACGCCAGAGAATTTTCTCGGAGCCGCATTGCATCCATACGCTCAGTCCTCGAGTGGCTCGGATTGGAATGCGACATTGTCTACAGCGGCGGCCTCTACCTAGACTTATTACCACGTGGAGTAAACAAGGGAAAGGCAATCACGTATCTCGCTGGAACTCTATCTTTGGCCGCATGCTCCATTATCGCCTGTGGCGATTCTGAAAACGACGCATCAATGTTCGCCGAAGGATTCTTAGGTGTGATTGTGGCCAACGCCGAGCAAGGCCTCAGAGCAAGTCGCTTAAATGGCGTTTACTATTCGCCGCATGCATTCGCTGCGGGCGTGAATGATGGTGTAGTTCAATGGCGGAAGAAACTAACGACAATCGCCAGCAAAGATCCGAGTAATAAACAGCATTTTTCTCCGGAAGCCGCCCGTGACTAATCGAATTCTGTTTCATCCCCATGAGTACCGAGAGCTATCGCGCGAGGAGCAAGATCTTCTTGCGGAAGGATATCAACGTGCGATCGATTGCATTTATCGAAACATCACTCCAAGAGGCTTTTCGGCGTGCTCTTTGGCGGATAACGCTATTTACGGAACGGACGTCAATTATCGCTCGGTTTGGGCTCGCGACGGCGCCATGACCGTCGTCTGGACGCTAGATCTTGCCCAAGAATCTGTTAGGACTTGTCAGGCCGCAACGCTGCGAACTCTCATGGCACACCAGTCGCCAAATGGGCAGATTCCAGCCAATGTACGCATTGAAACAAACGAGGCTGACTATTCGGGCGTGGGAGGAATTGCCTCGATTGACAGTGGATTGTGGTTCGTCATCGCCATGTGGCGATATGCGAACGAAAGCGGCGATTGGTCCATTGTCGACGAGCATCGCACCGAATTGCAGCGTGCAATGGACTGGCTAGGCGCTCACGATTCCAACAACTGTGGCTTGCTTGAAATTCCCGAGGCTGGAGACTGGACAGACCTCTTTGCACGCAGCTACCACGTGCTCTACGACGAAGTGCTTTGGTACCGCTGCCTCATCTGCTACAGCGAGATATTGCGTCATTACGGCGACGAAGCAAGATCAGCAGACTACCGTAAATTGGCTGTTCAAGTGCGAAGCATGGTGAACACCAATTTCTGGCCCAGTACGGACGGAGAAATTAAGACCGCCCATCGCTTCACTTCAGCACAGGCGTCCCTCGGCGACGCTAGATATTTGATCGCCCAACTCTCTCCCTTCGAGTTCAGTTGGCGTTGTGATGTGTACGCGAATTTGCTCGCATTTCTGATGTACGATCTGGTGACGCCGCGCCAAGCAATGATGACCTTTCGATTCCTCTGGGGAGTTGGCGCTAACGAGCCGGGGCCGGTTCGCAATGTTTATCCGCCCGTCTTTGCAGGTGATCCAGATTGGCGGGACTATTTCACCGTGAACCTCTTGAACTTGCCAAACCATTATCATAACGGGGGAGTCTGGCCATTCATTGGCGGCTTGTGGGTGCGGTTCATTCATAAACTCGGAATGAAAGAACTTGCTCGTCGCGAAATGGTGAAACTCACTCGACTTTGCCGCGAAGGTGTCGAACATGAGTGGGAATTCAACGAATGGCATCACGGAGTCACCGGCCGACCGATGGGAAAAGCATATCAAGCCTGGAGTGCCGCGAGCTATATCCAGGCTGCTCACGATCTGCATCTAGAGGCGCCTTCAAATGATCATCATGAGTGAGACCGGATACCGAATTTCGCCGAGGGACGGTAATTGGTCGGCAAACCGGTTAGGCCGCATGCTTTCGAACTTAAGAGGTATATTCAGTCATGCTTTTCATGTCGCTGGAATTTATTGGTTTGGCGTTAGTCGTTATTGTCGCGGGTATTTTCTTGACTTTTGCTGCGGACGAAATCGCTGAGATTACGAAACTCGGAAAATTGCTGATTGGCAGCATCCTTTTGGCGGGGGCGACTTCGCTGCCAGAAATGTCGGTCGACATATCCGCCGTACGGCAAGGAATGAATGACTTGGCGGCAGGCGATCTTTTGGGCAGCAGCCTCATGAATCTTCTAATTCTGGCGGTCCTCGATCTCATGCACCGCTCGGGTGGAAAGATGTTGAATCGGGAGGCGGCAGCCCATGCGCTTTCGGCAACGATCAGCGTCGCTTTAACTGGATTGGTTGGGCTCGCGATCGTAACTGCGGGGAAAATACCGGAGTGGACATTTCTTAATATCGGGCTTTGGTCGTGGGCGATTCTGGCAGCCTACGTTCTCGGCGTACGAATGGTATTCCTCGATCAGCGGATTTCCACACGAGCTGTCGTCGAGGCAGCGGCGGAAGATCCAAAGCAGGATGCGCCGGCACATCCCGCGAAGCCCCTTTGGAAACCACTCCTAATCTTTTTGGCCGCTGCCGCGGTGATCGTGCTTACCGGTCCACGCATGGCCCATGCCGCAGGCAGGTTGGCGGACATGTCGGGACTTGGAAAGACCTTTGTCGGGACGACGTTGGTGGCGCTAAGCACTTCGCTTCCGGAACTGGTCGCGAGCCTAACCGCGCTACGCATGGGCGCGCACGATTTAGTCATCGGCAACGTCTTAGGTAGCAACGCCTTCAATATGATTTTGTTCGTACCGCTCGACGCGCTGGCGCCGGGCCCCTTTTTCGTTCAGCTCTCCGCCTCCCACGTAGTGACCGGTTTCGCTGTGATCATAGCCACGTCTGTCGCAACACTTGGTCAGCTTTATCGCGTGGAGAAGCGCTGCCGTATAATCGAACCTGATGCCATTCTGATGATTCTCATTCTGCTGGGTTCGCTTTGGATTGTGTATGAACTTTCCACACGTAGTTAGCTTAGCCACTCGCCCGACTGTGCCTGCACTAATCACGCGTCGGTCCCGTCGCCTGAGGAGTGTTGAGTCGGACCAACCCGCCGGATGCGAATGCTTTCCGAAAACCAATCCGAACCCAGATCTAAATTGTTGGCAAGCGCATCATATCTGCCGGAAACTCACTATCGGCCTTTTGTCAGGAATTTATTCAAAGACTTGCATCCACGAGGTTACCACTGATGGCGAGTAGTCAGCCGAAAAGAATTTAGCCGCTAAATTCGCGGCGTCATCTTTTTGAGGGCAGGCTTGGAGCCAAAATTCATGCGATTCTTGCCATTTCGCAACCCATTGATAGAATTCGTGCGATTCGTAACTAGCTGACATGCTTCACTTTAACGCAATTCATGCAAAAGTCCTGATTCTCAATGGCTGCTTGGGGTGCAAGCGATCCGCTCCTTGCGATTTGTGCGAGACGTGTAATCTCTTGGCGCGGCTCCGATAGCGTAATTGCCGCGAATTTCATCGTTTTCGAATGAGCGCGCTTGCATCGACTGCAAGCGGTGGCTTTAGATAGCTGCTCAAGCCTTTGCCTGCTCAATGACAATTTGATTGACTTTGCACTTAGATTCTCCTAGGCACGAAGACCCTAATTCAATCAAAGGAGGAAAGCATGAACACAAACTCGAACACTTCCGAAACAACAGAGTCGGCATCCGAAAACGCCCGCCCGGCTGCGAGCTTTAAAGGATCGGGCGGCCTTCAAGTGGCCGTCAGGGGATAGGTCGACTTCGTTCGACTCTCTCTCGTTTGGCCCCGCATATCTTTGCGACGGAAACTTTTGATTGTTCCGTCAACTCATTCCAGCTCTCAATTATCGTGCTCAATCGAGCATCGTCGAATGCCACGACGTGACCAAAAGCGTAGTCTGCGCGCTCCTGAGGCGTTTCTAGCATCCTCGACATTTCGCAATTGTGTACCGCCACCGATGACAGCGCCGACTTCGCCATCGCGTCGATAATCCGCAGTTGTCCCTCCGAAACTACAAACTCCCCTGAACGTACCGCATCCGATCGGTCCAAAAAACTATCCGCGTCGCTGTGGTCCTCCAGCAGCGCTTCCATCCGGCAATTCGCTTACCGCGCACTTGTTTCCTTCGTCGACTGGGCGGCTGTCTCCGATTTTTTAGCCAGCGATGCGATCCACTTCTTCATCAGGGCTATCGCCTGTTCGTCGACCTGATTTCGCCCCAAGGGCGGCATGCGCCAATCGATGGCGGAGCTTTGCATCCGATTGAGCAGCAGCGATTGGCCATGGCTTCCCGGAGCGACAATGAGTTGGAGTAGATCCCGCTCCCGCGCATGAAACGCCTCCCCTTCCAGCAAATTGGTCATGGCGAGCGGGGTCGTCAATCGGGCGTCGAAGCCGGCGTAGTGTATTCCTGGACGATGACACGGCGCGCAGTTCACTTCCAAATAGGAACGTACTCGATGCTCGACGTCGCTTGACTCATCCTCAATCGCGGCCAGACGCGGCAGTTCGCCGGGCGCATCATCGGTAAAGTTGTTTTCTAAGAGGCCGAGATTCCGCAGACGCACGAGTTGGCCCGTCTCGATGCCGCGCTCGGGATCGGTGACGAAGCGATTGAGCTGCTTGTAATTGAAGCCCAGCAGCGCCTGCCTAAAAACAAGCCTTTTGCGGTCATTCTAGTTGCCGAATTGCGAAACAAGTGTTTTGGAAAAATCCTACCATGTCGTATCCCTACGAACGCCTGCGGAAAACCGGCTTGCAATGCAGCTATTACCATGATCGTCCGCTGGCGGCGTTGGGGACTGGCGGCGGGATGGATGCGACTCAGTCGGCGACGCTCTAAGGCAATCTCCCTTACTTGGGGCCACGAAATCGGGCGTCGGGGTCGTAATGGCCGACAGAACCTTTTCACCCGAGCCTCTGTCCTACGTTGTTTTGCGAATAGGCGCCCCGTTTGTGCCTTATGAGGCGTCCTCTATTGACTACTATATTGGCCTAGGATTGCTTTGCGGCGTTCGGTTCGCTCGGCACTTGCCTTTCACCTGGTTCTATAGTACTCCGCATGATCCTCCCACCTAGCCGGTTAGCAGATATGCTTCAGAATGCAGTTAGAGATCGGCTATGCCACGCCCCCCCACCCATTCAGGCTCTGCGTGCCAAGGGTTAGCCCTGAGTTTTTGAATCGCATTACTCGGCGACATGCATATTTACGCAACGAGCAAAATAATAGATTACATGGATACCAAGCTTAGATCGACGCTGAGCGAACTCCCCAGGAAATCGAATCGTGGACGAAAGCAAACCTAACCGCCGGCGTTGGATCGAAGTTGAGGAAATTGGAAATATCACGGTGGTTCGCTTTGTGCAAAGCAAACTCCTAGATGAACAAAACATTCAGCTAATCGGTGACGAACTTTTCCGACTTGTGGACGAATTGGGTCGAAAACGCATTCTGCTGAGTTTCTCCCGCGTTGAATACATGTCGAGCGCGGCGCTGGGCAAGATCGTTCGATTCCACCAAAG
>JBKJSI010000683.1:0-7885 GCA_046595915.1 Pirellulaceae bacterium | reverse complement strand
CGTCGTCGGGTGTTGCTGGGTCGAAGGCGTAGTACTCGCCGCTGCGAATGATGGTGCGGAGAATTGCGCAGACTTCGGGCCAGTCGCGGTCTTCAAAGAGGCGGATGGTTGGTGATGAGGAATTCAAGGAATGTTTACAAATCGCGTTACGTGGGTGTTACTTGGTCGCTGACCATTGGCGTAGCTGGGGCCTCGAACGATGCGTTATGATAGGCCCAGAGAAAACATCTTACAAAATAGGCGGTTCTTGCATGCGATGGGTGGCTGGTTTGGCGTTCTTAAAATCTTCGGCTTGCTTGTCGCGATTCGGGGGTGAATTGCCGTCGACGCACAATGGGTGGACAAAGCTCCTTGGCGGCAATTCTCCCCCGCCACCCCTACCGAGATTAACAGGAAAATGCATGAGATTTTTGTTTGCGGCGCTGATCATCGCAGTCTCCTCTTTCGCACAGGCAGATGATTGGGCTCAGTTTTTGGGGCCGAATCGCAATGGGGTTTCTGCTGAGAAGAATTTGCTGGAAACGTGGCCGGAAAATGGGCCGCGGGAGGTTTGGCGGGTGCAGGGGGGCGTGGGGATGGCGGGGCTGGCGATCAGTCAGGGAAAATGCGTGACGCTGGTGCAGCGGGATGGGGAGCAGCGGCTTGTGGCGCATGAAGTGGGCAAGGGGGCGCCGCTGTGGAGTACGGCGATTGCTCCGCAGTTTGAGAATCAGATGGGGGATGGACCGCGGGCGAGGCCGACGATTGTCGGCGACAAGGTTTTTGCGTTTACCGGGGAAGGGATTTTGGTGGGGGCGTCGCTGAAGGATGGGAAGGTGCTTTGGTCGATCAATCTGCTGAAGGAATTTGGCGGCAAGATGGCTGACTATGGGATGGCCGCTTCGCCGCTCGTGGTGGATGGCAACGTGATTGTGATTGTTGGCGCCAAGGATGCGTCGGTCGTCTCCTGCGATGCGGTGACGGGAAAAGTTCGCTGGGCGATTGGGGAAGATCCTGCCGGGTATTCGTCGCCGGTGCTTTTGAAGTTGCAGGGGCAGGAGCAAGTGGTGGCTTACACCGGCGCGTCGGCGGTGGGGCTTTCGCCAATCACGGGTAAGCTCTTGTGGCGGTTTCCTTTTGAGACCGATTACAGCTGCAACATCGCGGCGCCGCTGGCGGTTGGCGATCAGGTGTTTATTTCTTCGGGGGAGAATCATGGCAGTGTGCTGCTTTCACTCACAAAGCAAGGCGAACTATTTACGGCGAGTCCGAAATGGGAATCGCTTGGGACAAAGAGTGTGATGCGGAATGAATGGCAGACTTCGATTTTGCTCGATGGATTTCTTTATGGTTTCGACAATGTGGGCGGCGCGGGGCCGATTTCGCATTTGACTTGCATTGAAGCAGCGACCGGCAAGCGTGTATGGCAGAAGGCGCGATTTGGCAAAGGGAATATGATTGCCGCCGATGGGAAGCTGTTTATGGTGACGATCGAAGGGGAACTGGTGATCGCGAAGGCTACTTCGAAGGGTTATGAGGAGTTGGGGCGGAAGGAGATTTGTAAGCAGACTCGGCAAGCGCCGTCGCTGGCGAATGGAATGCTCTATATGCGGGATGGAGAGGAAATTGTTTGTTTGGATGTTCGGAAGAAGTAGGGTTTTGGCCGATCGGAGTTTCGAAAACAAACGGGCCGAAACGATCTTTAGATGAAGCTTATCGAGCCGTTTTGTTTTCGAAACCTAGCACGGGCCTGCCCGCAACCCAATAATTAGGCCGGGCCTTCAGTCCTTCGGTATTATGGGTTGGACCGCGTTCCTAGGCCGGCGCGGAGTACCGCTTGGCCTAGGCTACGATATATCGGGCCGGTTGGCCATGAATGCGAATGCGAGTGCGAGTACGAATGCGAGTGCGAGTACGAAAAGACGCGAGGCTTGCGCAAGAGTTCGATGTTCCTTAAAGAATCACCCGCGGCAATCTTAAACACGCATATCACCCTGCCTACGATTCGCGGTGAGCAATCTGTGCTGCTTCAGACACTGCCTTAACTACCAGGCTTTTGTCGCATCCATAAAGATTGGAACAGCTAAACATTCCGATCTCTAGTAAATGAAGTTGCTGATCGTCGGTCTGGCAAATGTCGATAATCCACACGGGATCAGGAGAGTAGCCAACATCTTGAACTTCACTCGCGAAATGAAGAATGGAGTCCGAGTCGCAAGGAGCCGCGATCTTTTTGCCGTGATCCACATTGTGCGACGCAGCGACGACCGCTCCATTCGCAACGACGACTCGCCATTCACCCAAGATGTTTTTCGGCGAACTCACCACCACCAAATTCTCACGCGGAAAATCGTAGAACGCCATAAACTCCAAATCGCGATCAAAGCTCGCCAAAGAAGCGACTTGCCCCGAGAAGATCTTCAAGGGTGAATCAGGGCGAACAAAAATCTGCCCCTCGCGACCAAATTGTTCAAATAGCTCGATCCGCCGCATTGAGAGTTCGGCGAAGGGCAGCATGACGTGAACTCGATTGAGCAAGAATCTCTCAAAATGAGGTCTGTACGCCGACCAAAAGAAGTTCTCCTCCTTTGCAAAAACCCCAGGCGTCCAAAGCCGGTCCTCTCGCACACGTCGAACCAGATCAATATCAGCATGTGTAATGACGCATGCGCCGAGCGGGAACGTCCTCCGATATCGATTCGGCGCGTCATCCCATTGATATGGCGCATCAGGCCGATTGATCGATTTCACGACATCGCCATGCCGCACAATTGCGGCAGCAAGTTCGTCGTGATATTCACTAAAGACATTGGCGTCGAGTAGCCAGTTGACTTGCATTTCAATTGATCCGACGAAGGTACATATGGAAACGAGTGGGCTTTAAGCTTTAGCCCTCATACTGCCGCCGCACATTTGCCCTCGCGATCAACTCGGACATTTCACTCGTCAATCGCGCGATGAGGCTGGCGTCGTCTAGGGTGGCGACGTCTTCGGCGGAGATCGGTTTGCCGATCGAAACGTGGATGCGCTGGAAGCAGGGTAAGCCTGTGCGCGGCCAGGATTCGTAGGCGCCGCCGATGCCGACGGGGAGGATCGGTGTTTCACCGCGACGGGCGAGGTTGACGAAGCCGGGCATCATCGGGCCGAGTTGGCCGGTGAGCGTGCGGGTGCCTTCGGGGAAGATGAGGACGGCTTTTTGGTCGCGAAGGCGCTTCACTGTTTCGAGGAGGCCGCGAAGTGCGCCTGCGCCGCCGCGTTCAAGGGGGATCGCTTCGAGGGCGCTGATGAGTCCGCCGAAAAGGAAGTTGCGAAAGAGATTCGCCCGGGCGATGTATTGAACTTTACGATCGAAAGCCATGCCGATGAGCACAGGGTCGATGTAGCTCTGATGATTGGCGCAGACGAGGAGGCCGCCGGTTGCGGGAACGTTGTGTCGGCCATCGACGCGGTAGCCGACGAAGTAGACGCCGATCGTGCGACAAAAGATCTGCACGCTGCGATAGAAAATCCACTTGGATCGGTCGCTTTTGAGCATGGAAGTTTTTGTGAGGTTGGGAGCTTTTCTTGGACGGTTGTGTTCGTGCGTCTTGAGGAGCCGTGTTAAGAAAACAAAGTGGGCTTTGATGTTTCAGAACAGTAACTTATCGCGCCACTTTGTTTTCGTAACACAGCCACACGATCTTGGTAAATGTCATTGAGAGTTTAGTCTTCGGGATCTTTGAGGCCGAGGACGCGCAGTTCCATTAGGTCGACGACTTGCACGGGCGTCAATTCATCGCTGGGGACGAGGACTGCGTCATCGGCGGCGATGAGGGGGCCATGTTCGCGTTCTTCGTCGCGGCGGTCGCGTTCTTCTTGTTGCTCTAGCACTTCTTCGAGCGTGATCGATTCGCCTCGGCGGGCTAGTTCATGCCAGCGGCGCTCGGCGCGGGCGCGAGGTGTGGCGGTGAGAAAGAATTTGTGTTTGGCGCTTGGGAAAGCGACGGTGCCTTGATCTCGGCCTTCGGTGACGTAGTTGCCTTTTAAGGTGACTTGGCGTTGCAGGGCGACCATGCGTTCGCGGACGCCGGGGTGGTTGGCGGCGTAGTGGATTTGTTTGGTGATTTCGGAGGTGCGGATTTGGCGCGAGACATCTTCGCCGAAGAGGAAGACTTTTTCGCTATCGAGATGGACTTCCATTTCTTTGGCGAATTGCAGGAGGGCGTCGGCGTTGGTTAGGTCTATATTTCGTTTCAGTGCGCCGAGGACGACGCAGCGGTACATCGCGCCGGTATCGAGGAAGTGGAAGCCGAGACGCTTGGCGAGGAGCTTGGCGACGGTGCTTTTGCCTGCGCCTGCGGGGCCATCGATGGTGACGATCATGCGATGCTCGCTGCCCCGAACGCGATTTGAATTTGAAACGAGGCGGCGAGAGCCGTGTTAAGAAAACAAACGGGTAAGCGTGCTGGAAAACGCGAGTTTCTCGAGCCGTTTGTTTTCATAACACAGCCACCCCGACTCAACCCAAACGGAAGCTCTAAAAAGTTACGGCTGGAAACTACCACGTTCCAGTGACCTCCGTCCATTGACCGGGGGCGAGTTGGACTTGGATTTTTCCTTCCTTGACATCGCAAGGAGTGTACTCGCCGCTGTGGTCTTCGAAGCGATGGGCAATTTTGAATTCGCGGAAGCCGCTGATCGCCGTTTCGGCGGCGCGCCCGAGCGTTTCAAGGAGGCGGATTTTTGCGCCGACGCAGAGTTTTCCTTCGAGGATCGGCTCGATGGCGGTGATGAGCACGTTGCGGGCGTCGACATGGAAGAGCCAGCCCGAGGTTGCGCCGCTGGGCGGCGGCGTGAACTCCGGCGCGACACAAATGGGCGACTGAAAATTGACGGCTTCATGGGTTGGGTAAACGACATCGAGCCCCATGCCGAGGCGGAATTCGGTTTGGGTTTCGCCTTTGACGACGAGGAGCGTATCGAGCATTCGCGTGCCGAAACGCTGGTGAAAGGCGAGGCCGCCGGTGAAGATCGTCGACTTGGTGGCGACATCGCCGATTTCGATGTATTGCGGTGACTCGAAACGCTTCGAGCGGGTGAGCTGCTTTGTGCCATGAACGCCGCGCGAGATATCGGCGGCTTCTTGATTCCAGGCGAAGCGGGCGCAGTAATAATGGTTCCAGGCGTCGGTGGTGAGCGGTGCGATCGGTTCGAGGGTGATGCGAACTTCGACAACGCGGCTGCCGCGCGTCAGGCGGTAGCGCTGGACGAAGCGGGCGAGGTCTTTGCCTTCTTCATCGACGAGGCGGCCTTTGGTGGTGATGGCGCCGACGAGCGGTGTTGACTCGGTGACTTCGAGGGAGTCGCCGATCATGCGCGAGTAGACGGGTTCGTCGCGGCGGGCCTGATGGCTGTCGCCTTCGAGGGGCGTTTTGCCGGGCGAGCGCAGCGAGAGTTGTTGTGAGAGGCGGTTGGTGCGTTTGCCGGTCTCGACGAGAGAGAGCATTGCGCCCGTCTTGGGGCTGATGAGGGCTTCGACGAATTCGTTGCGAAGCGTTGACTCGTCGACGAGAACAGGATCGCGGCTCCAAGCCTTTTTTCCGTTGCTCTCGCGGTCGATCCAGGCGAAGCCCATGGGCGGGACATCGACGATGAGGCCCGGCTTAGTGGAGTTGGCGTCGACGGCGTAAATGGGACGCTCGACAGTGGGGAAGCTGGTGATGCCTTCGCCGGAAACGAGGACACGGCGGGTGAAGGGGAGTGGATTGAGGACGAGTCGGCCTTGCTGTTTCGAGTCTTTTTTGGTGATGAGCGTGGCGAGTCGGGTTGCTTCGACTTTCAGTTGCCCGGCGAGTGCGTCGTCACTGTTGGCTGGGCTGGGGCGTTGTTCGCTTGCAAGGAGTTGACGCGATAGATCGTTCTGGGCGATCGGCCTTCCATCAAGGCAGGAAGCGAGGTTGGCGAGCTGCGTTTTGCTGTTGAGCTGTGCGCTCTGATTTTCAAACGTGGAGTGCGATGAGATCGGATCGACCTCGCCGCGGTCGACGGATTGTTTTAAATAGGGCGAAACATAGCCATCGATTGTGAGTGAGTCGCCGTAGCCGGGGTTGCCGGTATCGCGGAAGAAGGCGTCGACCGTCGAGAATCTGCCGAAGGCTTCGGTCCATTTCACGGCGCGCCGGACATCTTCAAACCAACTGCAGGCTTGACCGGGCCAACGGGCGAAAGGCATCACCGCGACTTGATCGCCATCGAGGGTTTCGCCAAGCTTGACGCCGAGACCGAGGAAGGCGCCGGGCTCGCCTGCATCGAGCGGGGGCTTGGAGATGACATCGATCGAGACGCCGCCGAGGCCTTCCCATGGGAATTTGCTTTGGGAGGCGCTGGGGAATTTTCCTTCATCGAGCGTGAAGTGAAGGAGGCCTTTGTAGCCAGCCTTACGGAGCGATTGCGGGAGCGCGGGCGTGAGGCCGAAGCGGCGGCGCGCGAAGATGGTGGGGCGAACGCCGAGGTGTTTTTCATATTCGTCGGCGCCGAGCGTCGTCCACTCTCGAATCGCTTCGTGATCGAAGAGGGGCAAGCGTTCTTCGCTGATTTCACCGCCGGCGATCGCGATATCGCCGCTGGCCACTCGCTGCTTGATCGTTTCTAGAAGTTGTGGCTGGTTTTTCGCTATGAGTTCGATGACGCTGGCGGGCGTCATGATGGTGAGGGCGTCGCGCTGCGTGATTTCTTTTTGGAGGCCCGCGCCGAGGGTCGAGGGAGCGAGTAAGAGTAAATCGATGAGGTGGAGTTCGGTGGAGTAATATTGGTTGCGTTCGGCGCTGAGAAGATCAAAGGCGGCGTGGAGTCTGCCATTGGCGGCTTCTTGGTCACCTTGCATGGCAGCGGTGGCGGACTCGACGACGATCTCGCGAAAGCGGGCGTCGTCGAGGTTGCTGGTGTACCGCAGCTGGCGGGTCATCAGCTGGACTTGGAGGTAGGTGTAGCCGAGGGCTGCGAAGTCGGCGGCGAAATTGTCGCTGGCTCGCTTGCTGTCTTCGAGTCTTGCGAGGGCGGGGGTGCTGACGTCTTCGCGGCGGAGGGGGGACTTGATGAGGAGTGCGCCTTGCGATTCGGCGCGGGCCAAGAATCCTTCGGGCAACTGGTTCGCCGCGATTGAGGAAATGGCGACGAGGCAGCCGCTTAAATCTTCGTCAGGCAGGTCGACTCGCTGCCAGGTCGGGGCTTTTCCCGCTGCAGCAACGAGTTCGGGCCGCCAGAGGCCCACCCAGGCGCTCAAAAGGCTGTCGGCCTCGGCGCCTTCATGGCGGATGGGGAAATCTTCCAAGCTATGGCAAGGAAAAAGGGAAATTAGTTCACGGAAAGGCATGTCGATCTCAACTGCAAAAGCGCGAGCGAGAGGCTACGATATTCGTTCTCTCCAAGGCCGTTGATTATAGATTGAAATCCTTCCTCCTGGTTGCTGATCTGGCTATGAAAAAGATTCTTGTTTTTTTGCTGCTAATGGCGGCGCTGGCGGCTAGTTCGTCGGCTTTTGGGCAGGCTGCTGAATTTGACGTCATCATCCGCGGTGGGACGCTGTATGACGGTACGGGGCGGCCCGGCGGCGTCACCGATATTGCGATTAATGGCGATTCGATTGTGGCGATAGGGGATCTGTCGGCCGCCAAAGCCAAGAAGGTAATTGACGCCAAGGGGCTCGCGGTCGCGCCGGGGTTTATCAATATGCTGTCGTGGGCGACGACTTCGCTGCTGACCGATGGCAAGAGCCAGAGTGATATTCGGCAGGGCGTGACGCTCGAGATATTTGGCGAAGGGGTTTCGCAGGGGCCGCTCAGCCCGCAGATGCAGCGCGATATGGTCGAGTCACAGGGAGATGAGAAGTATGACGTGCCTTGGACGACGCTGGCGGGGTATCTCGATC
>JBKJSI010000656.1:0-6568 GCA_046595915.1 Pirellulaceae bacterium | reverse complement strand
AGAACTGCTCGGCGAACGTCACACTTCGCTCCGAGTCCACGAGCGAATCGCGTAGCTCCCCATGTCGACGTGTATTCCATGCCTGGCTTTTCAAAAACCATGCCACGGCGCCCAAGGCTTCCGGCCAATCCGAATCCAGTTTCAAAAGTTCGTCATACAACTCGCGAGCTTTGACCGTTTCTCCTCGCGACTCAGCCAGAGCCGCCGCCTTCAAATCGGTCTGCAATTCCATTCGATTCTGCTCTTGCTCAGCCTTTCGCCTTTGCCGCACTCGGTCAAACCTCGACTCGCGTCCCTTCTCGGCGAAAGCCAGGGCCTTTTCCACCGCATTGACTTTTTCGGTGCTGAGAATGCGAACCATTTCCTTGAAGTCTTCTGAGATGTCGGCATGAGTTTCGAGTTCCGCGAATCGTGCGGCGAGGTCGCCGATTCGCTCCATCTGCATTTCATGCGCTTTGTGGGCGGCGTCTTTGAGCTTCTCCCGCTCGTCGAACTGTGGCTCCTGCTTCGCCTTCGCCAATTCCTCCTTCAGCGCCTTCTTGGAGGCTTCCTCTAGTTGGACCTTGATCCGCGCCGCCGTGACCTCTTGATTCGCCTTGATCTCCTCGAGCTTTTGATCGGTCGCCTTCTTCGTGACTTCCGCATCACGCTTTTGCAAGATCTGCACGGCAATGACGATGGGCAGCAGAACCAAAATGGCGACGCTGCTCCCTAACACGAGTTTCTGCCAGCGACGGAATCTGTGACGCAGACTGGCAAACTCCTCGTTCAGTTCGTTGATTTTCAGCTTGAGTTCTGGGTCGTTTGCCGCGGCATGACGTAGTTGGCCATCGGCTTTCAGACGCGCTCGCCAGGCGTTCTGCAAGGCTCTACGCTCCGCTTGATATGCCGCTGGGTCGGAATGAGCCGGATCGCGCGGCAAATCGAGTTCTTCAATCGGCTTGTCCCGCGTGCAGCCCTCTTCGGCGAAGACGATCCAGGTTTTTTTGCCATTCTTCCGCGCGTAGAGGACCTCGAACTGAGTGTAGGAGACGCGCCCGAAGTTGACGTCCGCTTCGTGCGGCTCCGCGCCGTAGCCTCGCCCAACAAGGTGAATCAGCCCTTCGCAGTCATCGATTTTCGATTGGAGAACCGCCTTCAGTTGGCCCGCGTCCGTGCCAAAAATGTCCTGCCAGACCGGATCATAGCCCAGTCGCGTCAAGACGTTCGCCACATCCTGCCGCGCCGTGGTTAATTCAGAGGAAACCGAGGAAATGAAAATACGGGGTATCATGGAATGCGATAGCTTTCATTGCTGTTGGATGCTTGGCGATTCAGGGTACGCGACACCAACTGTCGTGACTATAAGATCTTTTCCTTTGATATTGGCGGCACACTCAAAACAAGCTGGAATTTCTCAAAAAGCGCAGTAGGTCAAATGCTTGCGGTCCAATAGCCCTCTGGAACACTAGCGCTGCTCCGGTCGCCGCCCGCTGTCCCGCTGCCGCTCTGGTTGTCATCCGCTGCACCGCCGGGAACACACGCGATTGTTAGCGTCAGAGGCAAGCGAACTTAAGACTTGGTTCTCAGGTACTTTACGTTTTCTTCCCCCTCCCGGCTGGGTGGGTTGTTGAAGGGGGTGAGGAGCCATTATCGACGTCTCCAACGCAGAAAGAGAGGCAAGCAACTAAGTATGGCGAGGCCAACCAGTCAGATTGATGCCAGCGGAACGTCGCGAATCCACCAGCCAGACGGAACGATTCCACCGTGCTTTGCACACTACATTGGAGCGAGCATGGAGAACAGGACAAGATAACTGCAATTTGCCATGATGCCGTAAACGAAGGGCCACCGCCCAGCGAGCGCCGCAACGCACGACGGTGGTGCTATCTATGCACTCCAGGGCGTCACACAACGTCATTATTACCCTGACATTGAAGATCGACCGCGCAGCCTTTGGCAACAAGGGCTATCAATTCGGCGATTGAACGATGCTCTTCTCAAAGATCAGCTCGAAATAGGCAACGGAACCACTTCCCTGTGTCCCCGGAGCGAAGATTTGCACAAACCGCCAGCCCTCTTCGGCGTGCTGCCGGATGATTTCCTGATGGTCCTCAGACGGCTTCTGGCTCACTCCCAAAAAACCAAACGGCACTTCGATTCGCACAAACTTGTATTCATACATCGCGAGTTCCCTTGATGAGTCGAATGGATTCCGGACGAGTTGGAGTTGAAAAGGGGAGGGCATCACTCCGCAGGCTGTCCGCCGTCACGGGGTCGCGTTTTGATTTCGGCAGGCGGGGAGATAATGGCTTCCTTTGGCGCGGCGGGCGG
This sequence comes from Pirellulaceae bacterium, assembly GCA_046595915.1. GTDB lineage: Bacteria > Planctomycetota > Planctomycetia > Pirellulales > Pirellulaceae > JBKJSI01. The sequence goes on along the minus strand of JBKJSI010000656.1, from coordinate 4,255 downwards.
GGCTTGAACCTATGCGTGTACTCCACTATTTCCCGCACCGTCTTAAACGCCTTGGTTGGCTTGTCGATTTTGATTTGCGCATGAACTTCCGCGCACAAATCTAGCGACTCGTCATCAGCCCAATCATAACCATATCCGAGCGTGCGGAGTTGGTCATCAAGTCGCATTTTTGACCGATCAATGCCAGAGTCGGCGAACATCGCGTTAGTGACAATTGCAAACGCCACCACTAGTTCGGGTGGAATCTCGGCGTGATCTGTCGGCACCCGGGCTCCTAGTTTGCGACGCACAGGCTTCGCTCTTTGAGTTGCGTCAATTGCAATGAGGATGGCGATTAAAATACTGAGGGACACTACCACAGCAATTGTCATTACGCGCGCTCCTCTCCACATCCCAAACTCGTTCGACATTCGGTCTACAGACCACCAATGAACCTTCCTACCCGATTGTTTCTAAGCTAATTTAATGATGGAGATTGGCCGCGCCCGGTGACGACGAATCAAGATCCGAGAATGGTGCGCATTATGTCAACGCCTTTTGCAGAGTTTTGGTATTTCAATCGGGTGATCGATGCTTGGAATCGAAACGGATCGTGTGAAGAGGTCGGGCATTTGCTTGACTTAGGCCAGGATGAACTGGAAACGAGATTCGGAATGCTCGAACATTTGTTTTGGTCAGCTGTGGAAAAACAGCACTACGGCCTTGCCGCCTGTGCAGCAAAACTTGGGTACGACTTCACTTCTAGCGACTTCACGCATGCTTACTTGCCAGGAGGTGCGGTTTACTCAGCAATTTCCCGATTTGGAAATTGCCCCGATGTCCTCAGCTGGCTGATCTCAAAAGGAGCCAATATGGAATGTCGCGGCCCCAATGGTTATGCGCCGCTCCACTTGGCCGTGTCGAAAAGTATAGCTGCTTCCGTCAACGCGCTCTTAACTAATGGCGCTGACGTTCATGCAGGTACGATTGTCGATGATAATGATACCCCTTTGCATATTGCGGCCAGGAATGGCGACGAGACGATATACCAATTGTTGGTCCGATGGGGTGCCGATCCGACTTCCAGAAATGCATATGGCGAGCAAGCCAGTGAGCTGCTCGCTCGCGCGGTAGGAGGTAGACAAATCCGCAGAAAGTAGTTGCAGAAGTATGGATCTAGAAGCACAGCTTGAGATGCGGGCGGGCATGTGGGTTGAGTTCAATTCATCTTGCCGACCACTTTTCGCTGACTGCAACATGACTCACTTCCCCCCTCACGGCATCGCAAACACGTGGAGGAGGTCGGTGGATTGATCGCGCGTCCCCCTCCCGGCTGGGTGGGTTGTTGCAGGGGACCGAAGTACAGAGTGAGGTAGCGGGAACTGGCTCCCCCTCTTGGCCATCCCTTTAGATTTGCCGCGCAATGTCGCATCAGAATTTTCTGAGCTATAGTACGCTTCGAGGGTTTGGCGCATCAAATTTGGCTCGATTTCTGAGTCGTTAGGAGATCACGATGAGTTCCGTCCGATTTGCTATCCTTATTGCATTGATTGCCTGCTCCTTTGCAACCTCGGGGCATGCCCAGGGCGGCGGCAGCCCTCGGCAGTACTATTCGTCATGGCAAAAGCATCCGCAGAAAAGCTATCACTATAGAAAGTTCTACTACAAGCCAACTCCGACATTCGTCGGATACAAGCATCATTACGCCATCCATCATCCATCTCGCCCAAAGCACACGTACTTCTACAATCCATACAAGAAGGTTTATTGGGGCCGATGTGACGCGACGGGTAAAGGCGATGGAAAGTACTCGCTCTTGGCGGAGGCTGCGAGGAAGCCGCTGCTTTCAAGCATTCCTGATAGCGATTTTCCTGAACCTGGCGAGCTTCCAGCCTTGCCCGATTCGACGGATGGAGCTTTGCTTGACCTTCCCCCTGACGATTTGCCCGGCGATGCCGATGCGGCGGCCGACAAATAGCGCGGTGCATTTACTTCATGACCAATAATTGGTCGTAATTTTACAAGGCAAGGCATGTTCGCCAGCGCCGAGGAACAAGCAGCCCCTTCACGGCATCGCAAACACGTGGAACAGGTCGGCGGTTGCCTAAACGCCGCTTTGAACGATAAAGCAAAAGGCCATGAACGCATAGCAAGAACCAATTACAACTGAGCTGATGCAAGTTCCTGCAAGAGTGCGGCGTTGAAGTGCGAACAAGACCCAAGCCACAACTAACCCGCTCAATGGCATGTAAGCAAATATCTTGTCCTCCCAAAGCCTGGTCGTTCCGAAATACTCGTGCGCGGTGATCCACCATAGTATCGAAAAGGCCATCAAGAACACTATGGAATCGATCACACTGTAACCAAGCCGTGTCCAGTGCTTGCTCGCTCTGCCTTCCATATTCGCTTGTTCATCCCAGATAGGAGGGCGGCATCGGCCCCAGATTCTACCCCCTCACGGCATCGCAAACACGTGGAATAGGTCGGCGGATTCGTCTTCGTCTTGGATGATGAGGTAGCGGCCGTCGGGAGTGAATTTTGGTGATCGCCACTCAAGGCCCCTTAACAAGCCAGGGGGAGTCCAACTCGTCCGCGTTCGTCGAGTTGCCGGATCAAAGAGACCTAATAGCGCCGACCGAGGGTTTTCTATGAGCGTTTCTAGGATCGGGGCTCGCGTTGACGAGAATTCCCCTTCCGACGACGATGAGAGACGATCCGATGGATCGAAGACTAAGGCTAGACGATAGTGCTCCGGATCAAGGATTCCGACATCGAAGGCTTTGGCGAACTGTTCCAATGAAATTTTTCCTCCGTTCGGCATTTCCAGCGTTTCTGCGTACAGAATCCAGTTCCCATCGTTGCTGATCATCGGCTCTTCGTAGAGTAGCGAGGTGTTTCGAATGCCGGAGAAACGTTCGACGCCTCTTCCGCGCCCCCAACCACCGCAGGATACGATCGGCCGGCGATGCCGCTGAATGTGTCTCGCATCATTGGTGATTAGCAGGTTGCTGGATTCTATTTCATATCGATCGGCCTGAAACTCGCGCACTAATTTCAGCGACTTCAGATCCCAGATGGACAAAGTTGCGGTCGAATGGTCAGCATTATTTAGCGCGACGACGGCAAACCGACCGTTTTGCGAATACGCGACCACGTGCCGTCTCCTCAGGCTGCGCGGCAGTTCGATTTGCTTTACCGCACCTGCATCGAGTTCATAAAGAGATAAATCCGGATTACCGACGATGGCGAATCGCTTTCCGTTTTCGAAGCGCCCGATGTTCACGCGCCAGGGCAACCAGTCCCATCGATCGATCGTGGTGTAACCTTCGCCTTCATTGGGTTTGCTCAGAGAGGGCCGCTTTGCGAATTGGGTTCCTGACGGCAGCTTCCACGCTTGTATTTGGGCGCCTTGTGGTATGGTGAATTCGGCAATCCCTTTCGTCGACAAAATCGCCAAGTGATTGGAGCCGTCTAAAAATCCCCAGCCTTTTGCCTGGCTGACGAGCACATTCGTGGTCGCGTGCGCGTCTTTGGAGTCGACGTCTTCGCGTTCCTTGGCGATTCGAATCGTATGGACATGACGAATCTGCGGTCGCAGCATGTAGTACGCGACACCACCGACGAAGATGATTGATATGGCCCATGTAACCGTTCACAGCCCGAGCAGCGTTGGTGCGGCTTTTTGGTGGAAGTGGGCCTGAATGGCGGTGGCGACGAAGTCGAAGACGTTGCGTGATTGTTGGCGACAGGTTTCGACGACCGTCAGGATCGTTTCCACGAAGCGGCTACCCTTGGCGCTTTGCGTGCCGAAGGAAAGCTTGCGCCAGATCACGGCCTGGCGCAAGGCGCGCTCGCTCGCGTTGTTGGTCGGCTCGACGCCTTCCACGCTCACGAAGGTCCACAGCCAGTCAAGATGAGCAGTGAGTGCCTTGGCCATGCCGATGCTGGCGAACGCTCCGCGCAGCAGCAAGGCGTCGATCACTTGCCGGATCGGTTTCATCTGGCGCTGGAAGCCGTTGCGCGTTAGCGTCCCGTCGCGATAGCGGGCCCAAACCGCGAACAGCTTTCGCGTCGGCCGCATCAGGTCATGCCCCAGGCGCTTCTTGACCCCTTCGCCTGAATCGATGAGGGCCTGAAAATCCCGCTTCAGATGCGCCCAGCACCACTGCAGGCGTGACTGCGAGTAATACATCTTGGCCCGGTCGCAGTTCACCACGCCGCGAGCGTGCTAACGGAGCTACTGGGTGCGGACTACGGCGGCGTGGTGAACTGCGAC
>JBKJSI010000636.1:0-5019 GCA_046595915.1 Pirellulaceae bacterium | reverse complement strand
CTCATCACGGGTGGACTCCGAGATGCGGAATATTGTGGATGCTAAAGGGCGTACTGGCAGGAATTCGCGCCGCGTCGCAGGGGGTAAGTCGAGTCTTCAGCGAAACATAGAGAGCGGCTGGGCTGAATTTTATCAGCATTGGTTGTTGAAACAAGTGTTGCGCGAATGAGCTCGAAAGAGCGATTTCGCGCAGACTGGCCAGATAGCCCAAAACAACATTATTTGCTCGATACTGCCATGACGCCTTACCCATCTGTTTAGCAGTGAGACGCTCTTGGTCGGGGAGATTCCGCCATAACCCATTGCTGCCAAATGTGTTGCGTCACTGCTTCACACCCATATTAGCGACAGTGACGCCTTGTACCAACTGGAATTTGTCTCCATTCGGCGAGCTTCGAGCTCAAGGTGGGTCGGGAAAAACCGGTTCTTGCGTCATTACGGGTGCATTCGCTGGAATGCACTGAAGTTCCTTGCCCGCAAGTCTATTTTTGTGCATCGATAAACACATCTAATTGCTGCCCCACACGGACGTTTTTTGGGGCGCTTTCGATTTCGTAAATCACTTGCATGACGCGAGTGTCGACTCGCTCGGTTGCTGCTCCCGAAAGTGACTTCTTTGGGACGACCATTGGTTCCAGGCGCACGAACTTCAATGGGATTTTGACACCGCTGTCGCCGCGCAGCATGGCGTAGGCCTTGGCTTCTTCGCTGAAGCGGGGGATTAGACGTTCGTCGATGTCGACTCGTAGGCGCCAATGGGTTAAGTCGCCGACGACGAACATGGCTTCGCTGCTGGTTCCGCTGATGAACTCGCCTTTGCGGACATTGACTTGAAGGATCGTTGCGTCTCTTGGGGCGGAAACGACGCAGCGTTCAATTTCGCGTTCGATCGATTCGATGTTGGATTTCATCACGGCGATTTGGGCTTCGGCGATGGCCACATCAGGGGCCCATGCGCCGGCGCGGAGCATTTCGTCTTCGGCTTGCGCTTGACGATGTTCGTGAATCGCGGTTTCTAGGGCGAAACGGCGGTCGGAGACTTCTTCGGCGGACATGGCTTTGCGTTCTTCCAGGCCTTTGGCTCGGTCGTAGCGATCTCGGGCCAGATCGACAGCTGATTGGGCAGCTTTGACTTTGGCTTCGCTCACGGGCAATTCCTCGACTCGCGGCATGGCTCGCAATTTTGCTAGTGAGGCTTCGGCGGAGGCCAGGTTTGCTTTGTGTACGAGTAGTTGGTTGCGCAACTGGCGGTCATCGACTCGGGCGAGCTTTTCTCCTTCGGCTATTACTTTGCCTACGTCGGAGGAGTCGTGATAGACCTCCAGTAGCACGCCTGAAACGGGTGCGCCGACGGAGATCGCTTCGCCATGCGGCTCGACGACGCCGACACCGACCACTCCGTCGCGGAAATCGCTTTGGGGCGGCTGCGATGGGGGCAGCAATTGTGGCCGCACTTCTTGGGCGTAGACCAAGTGATAGACGGCGAATGCCAACATTCCGACTGCGATGAATGGCAAGACTACGTTTGCGAATTTTCTGAACATGGCAGTATCCTTGAACTAACCAGCGACCAATGCGGCGCTGTTGTGATGAATGGATTCGCGATGGCCTTCGACCTCGGCGACTAAGGGCATTCTGCCCTTGACGCGTTCGACTGAGCCGTCGCTCATATGGATGATGCGATCGCCGAAGGAGAAGACGCGGCTATCGTGAGTGACGACGATCACGGCGCGGTCGGGTTCGATGGCGACGTTTCGTAGAAGTTCCATGACGGTTTGGCCTGACTTGGCGTCGAGTGCCGCGGTCGGTTCATCGCAGACTAGAAGTTTGGGACGGTGGACCAGTGCGCGGGCAATCGCGACACGTTGTTGTTGTCCACCGGAGAGCTGCTTAGGTAGGGATTGAAGGCGGTTGCCTAGTCCGACTGCGTTTAGCATTTCGGATGCGGCTTCGAGGGCCTTCTTTCGCCGCCAGCCTTGAATCAGTAATGGCACGGAGGCGTTTTCCGCAGCGGTGAGAGAGGGCAGTAGGTTGTATTGCTGGAAAACGAAGCCGATGTTGTCTTTGCGGAAACGAATGAGCTTGCCGCCACGCATTTTGTCGAGCGGTTTGCCGAGGACGGTTACTGCGCCTGCGGTGGGGTAGAGCAGTCCGGCGATGATCGAGATGAGCGTGGTTTTTCCACAGCCGGAGGGGCCGACGAGCAGTGTCATTTGGGCGGGGAAGACGTCGACATCGACGCTGCGCAGCGCCAGCGTTTTTGTTTCGCCGGAGCCAAATTCCTTGGAGAGTCCGACGCAGCTAACCAGCGGTGTGCCGAGGTTTGTTTGAGCTTCTTCGATGGCGATGGTTTCGTTATCCACGGAACACCTCGGCTGGTTCGAGGACAATGACGCGACGGATGCTCACGAGGCTGGCGAGGACGATGATCATCATGACGGCGGCGCCGACGAGCAGCGCGGCGAGCATGGTCATGTTCATTCCGGCCAAGTGCGTCAGACGATTGGTGTAAGTAAAGAAGGCGGCTGTCAGGCCGACGCCGATGGAGTAACCGATGACGCCGACGACGGTTGCTTGTAAGAGGATCATTCCCACGATGCGCGGGTTGCTCATTCCCATCGCTTTGAGCGAGCCGAATTGGCGTAGATTTTCGATGGTGAAGAGATAGAACGTTTGGCCTGCGACCGTCACGCCGACGATGAAGCCGAGTGCAATCGTGATTCCAAAATTGATCGGGATCCCAGTGGAGCTGAGTGTGTAGTCGACAGTCTTCCAAAAGAAGGCGTCGCGCGTCATGGCGGCGAGGCCCGTTTGCGATTGGATGTTGCGGCAAACTTCATTGATATCCGCGCCGGGCTTTGGCTCCGCGAGGACGAAGGTGAGCATGTTGCGCTCGCCTGGAATCAGGTTTTCGGCGACGCTGTAGCGCGAGTAGATGATTGGGAGTGATGTAAAGGGCGAAAGTGATTTGCAAACGCCGCGCAGGATCACGCGGGTGTCATTCATCTGAAACTCGCGGCCGAGGCGGATCGGTTCACCGGGCCACATGTATTCGTAGCCAGCTTTGTCGACGAAGACGGCGTCGGGGAGTCGCAGGTCTTCGAGTTTACCTTGGAGCATTTCGCGGCTCGCGCCGACGAGGCTGTCGTCGTCGACGCCGAGGAGGATCACGTTTCGAAATTCGCCGCTCTCGGTTCTTGCGCGGACTTGGCCTTTGTAAAACTTGACGGCCCATTCGACGCCCTTCACGCTGCGGACTCGATCAAGTTCCGTGGAGCGGAGGGGCGGGACTTCGTCGATGAAGCGGGTCTTGGGGTCCATCACCCAGATGGAGGCATCGCGGACGTCGAGGATTTGGTTTCCCGTGCGGGTAACGATTCCCATGAAGATCGAGATTTGCTGGGTCATCAGCAGCGTCGCGAAGGAGATCGAGAAGATTAGGCTCAGGTATTTGGAACTGTCGCCGGTCAGCATTTGGAGGGCTACGCGATTCATGATCCGCTCCCTTTACGACGAGTTGTTTTCGAGTTGGTTTGATTGATGTTCATAGTAGCAACTAGTCAAATTCCGACGATTCGTCGATTAAGTTTGTGCGAAGATCCCTGATTTATGTCTACATGGAAAATGCCTTACGACACGCCGGCGAGCAGGCACTCTTGCGGGAACACTTCACGCAAGATGCGGCGGTAGGCCTCTTCGTAGTCCCATTCCGTGGTTAACGGATGCCAACCCATGCCGTCCAGCATGGCGTGGCAGGACTGCCTTACGCTAGAAAAGACTTGGGTTACGCCTGCGGCGGCGAGGACTTCGCGGGCGGTGTGCATGATCGAGTAGGCGCCGAAGTGGTGCGACCAGAGTGCGAAGACGACATCGGGCGCGACCATTTTGGGCGGGATTTTGAAGTCGCCTGCGGCGACTGCGTCGTTGACGATGGAGAGGACCGAAGTGAAGCAACTTCGTTGTTTTGTTAGCAGCTCTTCGCAGCGTTCGTCGCTGGCTCGCTCAGCCATGAGCGACATATGAATGATCTGCTCGGTATGGAAATATTGCGGATTGAGGCGGACAAAGAGTTCTTCGCTGACGCCGATCGCCATCATTCGTTCGCGATCCCGGCCTTGGAATGCGGCGGCACGGGTGAACCAAGCGGCTTTTCGCTCCATGCTTTCGCCGGCGAGGGCGAATACGAGGTCTTCTTTCGATTTGAAGTGTTCGTAGACGACGCCTTTGGAGTACTCGACTTCTTTGACGAGCCGATCCATAGTCAGGCCAGAGAAGCCGTGCTCAAGGAGCAAACGGCGGGAGACGTCGAGAATCATCTTCTCGCGTTCGGCCTTTTGTCGTTCTTTGCGGAGTGCGGTAACGCTCATGTGTCACTTATTGACGATTCGTCGGAAAATGACAAGTCAATTCAAGGGGAATTTTCTGGCGGCATGCTTGCCAGTGACGCAAACCGTTAATTGGTAATAACTTAAGTGCCGAATGCCAGGGTCCAGAATTTGGGCAAAAAGATGATTGCTCCGACGATCGCGGCTCCGATGGCGGCGATTAGGACTGCGCCTGCGGCGACGTCGAGCATGGCGGCGATGCGTTGGTCTTCGTTGGGCTGGACGATTTCGCTGAGGCGTTCGATCGCAGTGTTAAGTAATTCCGCTGTCCAGACGAGGGAGGCGCAGAGTACGAGGATGGACCACTCGGTTAGCGAGATTTGGAAAAATGCGCCGGCTGCTGCAATGCCGATTGTTACGGCTAGATGGACCCAACAGGAGCGTTCGTGGCGTACAGCCAGGTAGATGCCGCGAAATGCCACGGCAAATTTGGCGACCCACGATAAGCTCGGGCGACTTTCACGTTTCATGCGGCGAGTTTGATTGATCCCTCGCCGCAAAGAAAGTAGGCCGTTTGGCAGATTCTTTTATGCTGCTACGGCTTCGACTCGGCTCTCTTGTTCTGGCCCAGCCGAAAGTGTGGAATCGCGTCTTTCGTTTAGCTTAGTGAAGTGTTGAAGAACGAAGGAACGAA
>JBKJSI010000355.1:0-5000 GCA_046595915.1 Pirellulaceae bacterium | reverse complement strand
GACAACACATCCATGATTCTTGACCACGCAACCAAAGTCACTCTCTGTTCCAGGCTCGACCTCCCCTTTTCTTCATAGGTTCACACCCTCAAGTACATTTCCGACGCATCCTATTGGATCTATCTGGTCCACCTACCACTGATGCTCGCCATCCAAGGGCTGATGGCGCCATTCCACTGGAACGTCTGGATCAAATTCGCAACGTCCGTCGCTGCTACCTTCCTCATCAGCCTCGGCCTCTACGCCATCTTCGTTCGCTACACCCCCATCGGCTGGCTACTCAACGGCTACAAACCATTCCCATGGCATCTCTTGGGCGGCGCCAAGCCTCAAGTCGCTGAAGCGAAAGCTTTGAAATAGACACCTGATCGAGATCGTTCCCAAAACTCAAAACCGCCGAATCCTCTGCGAGAATTCGGTGCTCTCGCTATACCGCCCCGCAAGCTCATTGATCCGGCTCAGGCTCTTCAATTCCTCGAAGGGCCGGGAACGATCCAGCAGGCCAATGTCATAAGCCAATCGATCGGCATGACCCGGCAAAAGCAGGTTGATCGAAGCTGGCACCGATCCTGGTTTCAATTTATTCACATGCGCAACGATGTTCGTCGTGCAGTTATTTGTCACCGTGTCATAAAACTCCGGCGACGCACGCAGCTTATTCGCCCGCTCGAGCATATCGACAAACAGCGCCTTCGCCTGGGCTGGCGTCGCCGTCGAGCGATAAAGATAAACATCGTTGTTGCGATAATTCGCCCGCACACCAATCGCATCCCGCTCATCCGCGACGACATACATAATCTCATACTGCCTCAGCGCGCCTGAAACCGGTGAATACTCCTCTCCCTTCTCGCGGCGAATCTCTACTGAGACTACCACATAGTCATTCGTCTCAAATCCAAAGCTCAGCATCGTGTGCGCAAGGTCAGGCGCATCCGGGAACGGCGCCACTAAAAAATCAACGGTTTTCAATTGGTCGAGGTCATATGATTTGTCGTAATGCCGAACCGTGAAATCTTCCGGAGTGCGGTAAACGCAGTTTCGGACGTTATAAATCTTGGCGTGATGGTCCTTGAATTTGGCATGCGCCAAAATCGACTGATCGGGCCGCCAGTCGCGATGATTCGATGGCGCCAGGGCCGAACGAAACGGCGCGCAGCCGCTCAACCCAGCGCAAATCACCAAAATCAGCGCCGGCAGAGCCAAGAATCGACCATCACGAGGTAATCCCATGCCGCGAGAAATACCGTAAATCACGCTACGGTGGCAATGCGGAACCCGTTGCTAGCAGCCAACCGAATCGGGCAAACACTGTGAACCCAGCGGCCATTCCTCGGGTCCAACTTCTGTCTAAGGGACGCCTTTTTCCAATTCGCCGATCTGGCTACACTGTACCGCCAGCGGCGCTCCCAAGGGGGGCATCGTCATTCGGGGATAGTGTAACGGTAGCACAACAGATTTTGGCTCTGTTTGTCTAGGTTCGAATCCTAGTCCCCGAGTTTAGTTTCATTTGCAGGGTGGAGGGGCCCGCAAAGGTTTAGGCTTCCGTGCGGGACGACGTTCAATCGATTGGCCATGCTGGGGACGCTTTTTGTTGTCGATCAGTGCGAGCCTGATCGTCTTATTCTTTAGATAGGACTTTCGTAGCGCATCAATGATTCGAACATCGAGCAAGCCTTCCCTCCCCGACGGCTCGGGTTCCTTCTTCTTTCGGATGCAGTCGCAGAAGTAGATAATCTCGGCCGCGACCTGGTCGCGATGCTTGAACGTCTCCTTTGTTTCCTTGCCGTTGATCGCAATGCTTTGCTCGATGTCCCCATTCCAAGTAAAGGCGGGCGCCATCTTGAGTTGTCCCTTAGTACCAATGACTTGATGCGTCGACGATCGCTCGCGCATCCGCGACTGAATAGGCTAGAGGCTTTTCGCAGAGAACGTGAACTTTCGCCCGCGCCGCCGCGACGGCGTAAGGCTTGTGTTCGGAGTTGGGGGTCGCGATATAGACGGCGTCCACCTTGCCGCTACTCACGAGTTCTTCGTACTCCTCGTAGCGATAGGTTGCCGCTTTGTACTTACGACTGAGCTTGTCTGCTTTTTCCGGGTCACCTGTGACGAGCGCTACGAGTGTCGCTTTGTCCGAAGCATTCGCGAACGCGGGAAGGATCGCCGTTTGCGCGAAATTTCCCAGCCCTACGACAGCGAAACGGAGCAGGTCTTTCTTTCGTCCCAGATGCAGCAGGTCGGTTATCAAGTTCATGTGGAATTCTTCAGGGCGGCTGGATTGCTAAGTCGCTTCGGCAGGTGCACCGGTTATTCCGGACGTGAGGGGCGGCGCGAAAACGCTGAGCGAGTCGTCTCCAAGCAAAGGCTGTACCAAACTCGCTTATGTGGACCAGCGGATCTGACGCGATGAGTGCGATTTCTATGACCTCAGCCAGCATCGGGCACCTCACGTCGTCATCGTCCATCATACGGGGGAGGACTTCGGTTTTGCCTTCCCAGGAGAACGTCGCTGCGGACCAGCGAAAATCCTCGGTCTTTGGATCGAGTGAGCGTTCCTGCCGCAGTGTTTTCCTAAAAGTTTGGGAGTCAGTCCGCACAGCCTTAACGAAAATTGGTCTGTAAGTTGCAGCGCTGCCTGATCGAGCACCGGTCGCGGCGAAGATCAGGTGCGTCAGATCATCGAGGAGACGTTGGTTTCTTGCCCCTCTCGGGTTTCCGCACCTATCCCCGAGAGGCGAGAACGGGAAAGCAATTTTCTCGTTCGAAGCCGATCCGACACGATGACAGCGACCCGTGCTCATTTTTTTGCGAGGCATCCATCGACGCAGACTCGCAGCCATGACGCGTCAACGATGACCTTCCTCAGCAGGTGAGCTCATGAAGGCCGAAACGGCGTGGCAGCAAGTCAAACTGCCGCGATACGCGAAACTGTCGAAGAAGGGGAGGTTCGATATTGTGGTGATTGGGGGAGGGATCACCGGACTGACGGCGGCGTACCTTCTCCAACAATCAGGCAAGAATGTGTGCCTCCTGGAGCGGGATCGACAGGGACAAGGCGATACTGCCTGGACGACAGCGCACCTGACGGCCGTGACGGATTTGCGCATTTCGAAGCTGGTCTCGCGCTTCGGTGAGGGGGCGACCAACACGGCCTGGAACGGCGGCGCGGCCGCCATCAATCAGATTGAGCAGATTGCGGACACGGAACGGATCGACTGCGAGTTTCGCCGTGTCCCCGGAGACGGAAGGCCAGATTACCGGCTCGAGAAAATCTTCAAGCAGCTAGACATCACGTACGGGCGGGTAGAGAAATGCAAAGGAATGGAAGGGCTAATTGAAGAAGGCGAGTCCGAAATGGAAAAGGGCCTCGAACCTCGCGTTCTCGACGCGGCGCTGATCTGCGCCGCGCAGCGAGTCGAGCACTACGAGATCGCCTGGTTGCGCCCGCACTTTTGCGGAGTGCTTCGGACATGAAGAGGCCCTCCGCGATCCTTCAGGAATCGCTCGACGAAGAAGGCGAAGCCGACAAGAAGTTCGCTCAAATTGCGATGAGTGTCGTGAACGCGGAAGCCAGCGCTACGTCCAACAGCAAATATTTGGCGGGGAGTTGGTTGCCGCAGGCGGGACGTTCTTCCGCCTGCGGCTGCCTTGCGCGCGAGATACAGAGAGGCTGAAGTCGATGACCTGGATTTTTTCGAATCTTTGGCAGTTACTTCGGGAAGCCGTCGCGGATTGGTTCGAGGATAAAGCGGCGCAACAAGGAGCGGCGCTCGCCTTCTACAGCGTGCTCTCGCTGGCCCCGCTGGTGATGATTTCCCTCGCTATGGTTCACCTCTTCCTGGATGAGAAGGCCGCGTCGACTCAGTTCCTTGCCCACATCGAATCGATGGTCGGTAAGGAAGGGGCGGAAGCGATCGGTACGATGATCGACAACTCCGATCGTCCTGCCACTGGCACGCTCGCGGCCATCATTGGTCTCGTGACGCTCCTCTTCGGGGCGTCAGGTGTCTTCGGGCAGTTGCAAGATTCAATGAATCTAATTTGGGACGCGAAGCCGAAACCGGGCGGCGGCGTCTGGGCATTCCTGCGAGGGCGTTTTCTCTCCTTCGCCATGGTATTGGGGACAGGATTTCTGCTGGTCGTATCGTTGCTGCTGAGCGCGGCCATCAGCGGCGTGGGAGCCTACTTTACCGGGCTCTTTCCTGGCATGGAGACGCTGATTCATTTCGCCCACGAGCCAATTTCGTTCGGGCTGCTCACTGCCCTCTTCGCGATGATGTTTAAATTCCTGCCGGATACGAAAGTCGCCTGGCGCGACGTCTGGTTCGGAGCGCTAATCACGGCGATTCTCTTTACGGCCGGCAAATTCCTCATCGGCCTTTACCTCGGTAAGAGCGCCGTCGGCTCCGCCTATGGCGCGGCGGGTTCGCTCGTGGTTCTCGTAGTCTGGATCTACTACTCGGCGCAAGTGCTATTTTTAGGAGCCGAGCTGGCCCATACGCAGGCGGAACGTCGCAACAAGAATAGGTTAGCTAACGATTCCAAACCGTCGCAAAGGGTCACTTAGCCGTTTGTTCATCATCGTCCGCTTCGATCATCGAGTGGGCCGCGCAGTCCTCGGCTTCTGTCTTGGGAACTGTCGCTAGTTTTTGAAATCGCTGACGCAACGCCTTGGTGCTCTCTTCCGATAGATCTACCGCGTTGATTAACCTGCTGCTGGCCCGTGCTGAGAAGCGAGCAATTCGTTGAGTTTACCTGGACGGCAAGCGACTCCTTATTCTGCGATCGCTGAATCAAGAAAGCCATCAAAAAGGTGATGATCGTCGTTCCCGTATTGATCACCAATTCGCAGATCTCTGAAAAGTGGAAGAACGGTCCGGATGCCGCCCAACGCCGTTAACCCTTTTCACGAGCGAAAAAAGTCTTGATGCAACTGAGCGTTATGAGGATGCTTTGAGTTACCACACCAAAAGCAGCTCATCACGCTCACCCGAAAGGAATCG